>CALMWM010000539.1 GCA_937873435.1 uncultured Gallionellaceae bacterium | reverse complement strand
GCCTCGACGTTTCGTGCGAAACCCTGAACTGCACCGTGGGCTTAAGCGAACCGGGCGAGGTCAACCTGGAAAAGGCCTTGCGCCTGTCCGACCCGCTTGGCGGCCACCTGGTCAGCGGCCACGTGGACGGCATCGGCACGGTAGTGGCGTTCGACCCGGTGGGCGAATGCCACCTGCTGCGGATCAAGGCGCCGCTTTCCATCGCCAAGTACATCGCCTACAAGGGCTCGATTGCGGTCAACGGCGTCAGCCTGACCGTCAATACCGTCGAGCACGACGAATTCACCATCAACCTGATCCCGCATACCGTGCAGGTGACGACTCTCAGGAACCTTAAGGCCGGTACCAAGGTCAACCTGGAAGTCGATCTGCTGGCGCGCTACGTGGAACGGTTAAACAGCTTTCAGCAAGAGGTAAAATGAGCATCTCCCCGACAAGTGAAATCATTGCCGACATCAAGGCCGGCAAAATGGTCGTCCTGGTGGACGAGGAAGACCGCGAGAACGAAGGCGATCTGCTGATGGCTGCGGAATTCGTCACCCCGGAAGCGATCAACTTCATGATCAAGTACGCCCGCGGCCTGGTCTGCCTGACGCTGACCGAGGCGCGCTGCCGCCAGCTCGACTTGTCGCTGATGGTGTCGGCCAACAAGCTGGCGCTGGGCACCAACTTCACGGTCTCGATCGAGGCGGCGGAGGGGGTGACCACCGGCATTTCCGCCTCGGATCGCGCCAAGACCATCCTCGCGGCGGTGAAGAAAGACGCCCAGCCCGCCGAAATCGTCCAGCCCGGCCACATCTTCCCGCTCAAGGCCCAGCCCGGCGGCGTGCTGGTGCGCGCCGGCCATACCGAAGCAGGCTGCGACCTGGGGAAACTGGCCGGTGTCGAGCCGGCGGCGGTGATCTGCGAAATCATCAACGAAGACGGCGAGATGGCGCGCCTGCCCGACCTGATTGAATTTGCCAAACTGCACAAGCTCAAGATCGGCACTATCGCCGACCTGATCCACTACCGCAGCGAAAACGAAAAGCTGGTGGAGCGCATTGCCGAACGCATGGTGTCCACCTGCCACGGCGAATTCCAGTTGCTCACCTATCTCGACAAGACCGCCAACGAAGTCCATCTGGCGCTGGTCAAGGGCGAGATCAAGGCGGGAGAGGAAACCCTGGTGCGCGTCCACGAGCCGCTGTCGGTGATGGATTTTCTCGATACCGCCACGCTGGAGCATTCCTTCAGCGTCCACCATGCGATGGAAACCATTGCCCAGGCCGGCAGTGGCGTGATCGTGCTGATGCGCCGCACGGAATCCTCCGATGACCTGCTGGAACGGATTCAGCGCACCACCCCGAAACCGCCGGCCAAGGTGGACCTGCGCAACTACGGCATCGGCGCGCAGATTTTGCGCGACATCGGCGTCACCCGGATGCGTTTGCTGGCCGTGCCGCGCAAAATGCCGAGCATGGTGGGTTTCGATCTGGAAATTACCGGCTATGTAACGCCGGATATGAAATAATCAAAGAACACTCCCTCCCCCGCACGCGGGGGAGGGAGGGGGAGGGGGCCAGTTTGGCTAGGTCTGCCCCCATCCCAACCTTCCCCCGCGTGCGGGGGAAGGGGTATTGGATACAGCAACTTGAGGAATGAACATGGAAAAGTGCAACAACTACCGCGAAATTGAAAAGAACCTCGATGGCGAGGGGATGAAAATCGGCATCGTGATGAGCCGCTTCAACATTGACGTGTGCGAAGGGCTGTTGTCCGCCTGCGCCTGCCAGTTGAAAAAGCAGGGTGTGGGCGACGGCGACATCGTGCTGGCGACCGTGCCGGGCGCGCTGGAAATTCCGCTGGTGTTGCAAAAGATGGCGAAAAGCGGCAAATATGATGCGCTGATCGCGCTCGGCGCGGTGATCCGCGGCGAAACCTACCATTTCGAACTGGTGTCCAACGAATCCGGCAGCGGCGTCACCCGCGTCACGCTGGATAGCGGCATCCCCATCGCCAACGCCATTCTCACCACCGAGAACGATGACCAGGCGCTGGTGCGCATGAGCGAAAAAGGCCGCGAAGCCGCACTGGTCGCCATCGAAATGGTCAACCTGCTGAAGCAGCTATGAGCGGCAAACCATCGGGCGGCCCGCGCAAGAGCCGCCGCAAATCGCGCGAATTCGTCGTGCAGGGCCTGTACCAGTGGGCGCTGTCCGCCAGTCCGGTCGAAGACATCGAACAGCAGTTGCGCGAGGACAAGAACTTCGCCAGCATCGATGCCGAACATTTCACCGCACTGCTGCGCGGCGTGATCGCCCAGTCGCACCTGCTCGACGCCATGCTCCAGCCCCACCTCGACCGCCCCATCGTCGAACTCAGCCCGGTGGAACACGCCATCCTGCGCCTGGCCGGCTACGAAATGCAGCATCATCCCGAAATTCCCTACCGGGTGGTGATCAACGAAGCGGTCGAACTCGCCAAATCCTTCGGCGGCACCGACGGCCACAAATTCGTCAACGGCGTGCTCGACAAGCTGGCCGCGCAAGTGCGCCCAGCCGAGGTGCGTTCGAAAGCCTAGTGAATAATCCAGAAAAGTGTCGGCTGATCGGGCGAATTACCGCTACCGGGGGTAACTGGTGATCTCATGAAAGATACTTGGAAAGAAAGCATCTACCTGCAACGCGAGGAACTGGCGCGCAAGCTTCGCGATCCGCTGGAGCACCTGGCCGCCCAATGTACCTCTGCGTGGGGCGAGCGCGAAAAACTCGACGCTATCCTGGCGGCTGGCTTTGCCGGCATTCCCCATTGCGCCTCTCTGTATTGCGTGGGTACCGATGGTATCCAGATTTGCGACAACGTCAGCAAATCCGGCATCCAGCCCGAAGATTTCGGGCGCGACCGCTCCCATCGCCCGTATATGAACGAGGCCGTGCCGGCCTGGGGGTTCCTGCTTTCCGATGCCTACATCAGCCAGGCAAAACACCGCCCCTCGCTGACCGCGTTGCAGGTGGTGCGCGACGATTCCCGCACCCTGGGCTATCTCGGCGCCGATTTCGACTTGCGCGACCTGCCGGCGACAGCCGAGCTTTACGACGAACCGGGCTATTGGCGGCAGGTTAAAGGCGACCCGGCGATACGCGGGGCGGTCTTTCAGCAATGCCGCGTAGACAGCCCGATGGATCGCAATATGGAGCAGGCGCTCTCGATCCTGGAGGAACTGCTGACGCAGCGCGGCGTATTCCAGTGCCAGATCCACTTTTCCAGTAGCCAGGTGACGATCTGGACTGTAGAAGACCCGTTCCGCTATAGAATCCTGGATAGCGAGGCATTGAACGACCCGGATATTTGCCTGGTCTTCCCGTCTTGTTCTTATCCCGCCGATGCAACGATCCCGCAGGCCGACATCAAAAAGATCCTGAGCATCATGCAAGCGCTGCGTTTTTCCGACCCGACCATCTATTTGCGCACCGCCTCGATCAATATTTTCAACGGCATGGTCAGCCTGACCTTCTCCTGCGACGGCTCGCACTACATGCCCTATCTCGAGTTTTTGTTGAAGGATACGTCGTTCTGGTTTTGAGAGCGGGTTCAATGAATGAAATTTGTCGATCTGTTCGATAAAGCGATTAGCCGAGAATAGCCGGGGCTGCCGCCTTCGAAATGAAGCAGCGAGTTGGAGCGACCTCCCGGTCGCGAACCACCAGATTCGCGACCGGGAGGTCGCT
>CALMWM010000538.1 GCA_937873435.1 uncultured Gallionellaceae bacterium | reverse complement strand
GGTCACGCTCGGCGACGACGTGCGCCTCGGAAACGACGTGCGCCTCATTATTGCCGATCTTGGCGCAGAGCAAATTCGCGGATACGGACGCTGCGCCTATGTTGATCCGGAAACCAATACCGCGCGCATCAATGCCGGACGCCATCACTTCACCATCGCCGAGGCCCGTGCGCATTGGGGATCGCCCGACTATGAGGATCGCCAGCGCGGCGACGAGTACCTCGCGCTGGTCGATTACGTCGAAGCATTGGCAAAGATTATGGGCATTGCTATCTAACCGCCCCTGCACCTGCCAACGCGGGCGCAGCCATGGATAGAACACCACAAGGAGTAAATCATGCTCGTTTACCATTTTGCGAATACCACTCTTCGCGATGGAACTCCACATCCGCAAGCAGGCGACATGCTTCCGCATATCCCGGACCCCAAACCATGTGCGCGGGGGTGGCACGGGTCGAAACGCATCATCGATGCTCTGCTCTACGCACCCGGGGACTACCTCGCGCAGCGGGAGCTGAGTGGAACAATCCTCGCGCACGGCTCGCCTGTCGATAAATACTGCGCCTCGGATGCACAGACAATCACGGATTATGTCGACGTCTCGGGCATATTGCTGGAATTCAGCCGTGTGTGCGCCCTCAGAGCCCTGCGAGTGCATGTAGCTGGCGCATTGCATATGGCCGGCCTGCATTCGCACGCCGAGATATTGGAGAGTCTACCGGAGGATTGTGGCGCGGGTACCGCAGGAACCGCCGCATGGGCCGCCGCAGGGGTCGCATGGGCCGCCGCAGGGGTCGCAGGAACCGCCGCCGAAGCCGCCGCATGGGCCGCCGAAGCCGCCGCACTGGTCGCCGAAGCCGCCGCATGGGCCACCGCCGAAGCCGCCGCAAGGAACACCGCCGAAGCCGCCGCACGGGTCGCAGGAACCGCCGCCGAAGCCGCCGCATGGGTCGCCGAAGTCGCCGCACGGGCCGCCGAAGCCGCCGCATGGGCCGCAGGAACCGCCGCAAGGGACACCGCCGAAGCCGCCGCACGGGCCGCCGAAGCCGCCGCACGGGCCGCAGGAACCGCCGCAAGGGACACCGCCGAAGCCGCCGCACGGGCCGCAGAAAAAGATTGGCAGGAACAATGGCTGGTCAACATTCTCTGTGGGAATGCCCACTTCCCCGCGCCGTGACAGAGCGCAGCACCGGACAGGCCCGCAACCACCATGACCCCCGCTGAACTCCGGAGGTGGATCGAGCAGCGCGGCCTGACCCAGAAGGGCGCTGCGAAGGCGCTAGGGCGTTCGCGCCGGCAGATCGTGTACTACCTGTCCGGGCGGTGGCCGGTGCCTCAGGTGGTCGCGCTCGCGTGCCGGGGGATACCCCTCCCCCGGCCGAAGTCAGACGATGCGTAGCACGCCCTCGGTGAGGGACACGAAGCCCCCGCGTATCATGGCGTCGAGTGTGCGCTTGATGTGCTCGCGCCGATGGTCTTTGGTGCCGTCAGCGACCACCATGCCGGCAATGGCTACCCGGATCACTTCCTCGACCGGCACGGAACCATCCCCCATGCCGGCCAGATCGTGGATTTGAGCAAGCACCGTGCGCTGCAGCGAACCCGAAGGGGCGCCGGTGCGCTTGCGTTCGCGCCGTGCGACCGGATCGGTGTATTCGACCACACAGGAGGTGATCGGATCGTTGTCCGCGTCCACGCCGATCGCCACGGCCGAGAGACGGAAGCCAAACTCCCCGCCCTCGTCCCCATCCTTCGCCTTGGTGACGGTCGCCGTCCGATCGCCGTTGTCGCGTGTCACCTCGATCTCGCAATCCATCGCGCCCAGCATGCCCGACCATCCCCGGGCACCGCGCAGCTCGTCCTTGCCCGAGTGATGGATCAGGACCACCAGAGCGCCGGTGAGCGCGTGCAGGCGCTTGCCGTGCGCCAGGAGGCGGCCCACGTCCTCGGAGGCATTCTCGTTGCCCCCGGGCATGACCTGGGCCATCGTGTCCACCACCAGGACCGACGTGGTGCCGACAGCGGCCGCGATGTCGGTCACATCGCGCGCGAGGAGCAGGTTCGGGGCGCCGGCGATTACGCGCAGGGGAAGGGACTCGAGGTCGATCTCGTGATGCATGGCGTAGGCGAGTAGACGATTGCGGAAGCCCCCGGCGCCCTCGGCGGCGAGGTAGACGCACTCGCCCTGCCTCACCCGATTGCCGCGCCAAGGCTCGCCGCGGGCGATGCTCATCATCAGGTCGAGCACGAAGAAACTCTTCCCGGATTTGCTCGCGCCGAAGATCATCGCGAGTTCGGCTTCGGGCAACACGCCCTTGACGATCCAGCGAGGTGCCGGGCGCAACGCGAATTGCGCGGCCGAGAGCGCGGGGAAGCGGTCAGGATTTTTTTTTAGGTCAGATCCCGCAGTCGGTGCAGCAATTCCGGGTCCGGACTCGGCGTCAGAATTTCCGACGACCGCGAAGTCGGCGGCGATTCGCTCGTCCCATCCGTGTTGCTCGGCGAGGGAATAGACGTACTCGGCGGTAATCTCTTGACCGTCACGCTCACTTCGACAGTAAGGCCAGACACGAGTATCGAGAAATTCCCGGTTGTACTTGTTTGATCGGGAAGAGAAAGCATGTGCGAGATCGAGCGCCGTATCTGATGCGCTACCCGCTTGATGCACTGCGAAGATGACGTTTCGCCATTGGTCATAACTAAGTTCCTTGTCGCCGCTGTTGGGGATGGCATCGAGCGCGCGCTTGAGCATGTCGAGATCCGCGGCCGGGGTCTCGACAATCACGCGTTCGATGGGGGGATCTTCGGCGGGCGGCACCGGTGCGCTAATGCGCCAGAGCGTCGTCGAGAGGGGATGCGAACGGCCGGCGTAAGGCAGGATGAACATCGAGCCATAGCCGATCGCGGGGATGCGGTCCTGCTTCGGGAAAACCTCAATCTGCTTGCCAGAGACGCCCTGTGTGCCGTCGGCGTATCCGATGCCGGTGAGAATGTCGCGCAGGAAGCGGCGCACGCTCTTCGCGTCCTGGGGCTCGTCCCACAACAGGTATAGATGAATGCCCTGTCCGCCGGTGGAGCGGAAGGCGGTAGGGCGCAGGCCGACGAGTTCGAGTGCTTCGATGATCTCCTCGGCAGCGGTGCGCATGTTCTCCCACGGCGTCACGCCGCGGTGGCTGTCCAGGTCGAGCAGTGCAAGGCGCGTTGTCGATTCTCCGGGACGCATCGGACAGGCGCCGTATTGGTTGCCCCCGTTCAGATGTAGCCTGATCTTCGCTTCGTTGAGGGGCTCGGCAATGCGTGACGGATGCGGCGCGCCGGGACGGCGTACCCAGCAGAAGGCCGTGTTGACGCGCTCGACGATCGGCGCAAGTACTGCGGGGGCACGCGGGACAGGCACCCCCTACCCCCCGCAGCGCTTGGCGTACTCGCACACCCGGCAGGCCGGGCACATATCCGTTCGTCGAAGTCGGGGGAGATGTTCGGGCATGCGCGCGCTCGCGTGCTCGAGCGCTGCCGCCTTTGCTGCACTTGCGATGTGATGCCCGCCGGCAAGTTGGTGCAGAGTTGCGCGGGTAGTGTTCGCCAACTTCGCGAGCTTTTCCTGTTCGGCGACGCTCGCCAGTTGCAGCCACGCATGCAGGGGTTTGTTCATGTCGATCCTCGGGGAGTGTGCCGCCAGTGTAGGACAAACTATATTTAGGTGCAACTATTGACAACGCGGGCGTGATTCGGATAGTGTGCTCGAGCGTTTAACCTTTCCCGGAGAAAACATGATCCACGCTCAAATCCCGACGGAACGCCGCAAGCTGCCTGAGTCCCGTCGCGAGACCGACAAGACGCGCGTGTTGCAGCACGTCACCGATCAAGCGCGTTTGCTGCAACTTGAAACGGCGCTTCAAACGGTCGTTACTGATGCCGGGGCCACCTATCGGGAGATCGGACGGCGAGGGACAACAGTTATCAGCCTCGGCCAATATCGGCGTCTTGCGGCCGCGCGAAAGGTTCTCGAAGCGAAATGACTCAATCCCTTTTCGTTCGTTTCTTCACCGCGTAGATGTCCACGCTTTTCAACTTTCCTGAAAGGAAAACCCCGATGTCCCTCGAACAAGCGATCACCGAACTCACCGCCGCCATCAACGCCAATACCGCCGCGCTCAAGGGCGCCGTTGTTTCCGACATCAAAAATCTCGCGAGCGCAAGTGCCCCTCTCATCGATATGCTTCCGAAGGCAGCGCCCCCGGCCGAAGTCAAGCCCACACCGGCCGAAGTCAAGCCCACACCGGCCGAAGTCAAGCCCGCTGCCTTCACGCTCGCCGATGCGGCGGCGGCGACAGTGGCGTTGATTAAGTTCGGAACCGCCGGGCGGGATATCGCGATCATCCTTTTGAAGAAACACGGCGCCGTTGCCCAGAAGAACGACAAGGAGTCGATCAACACGCAACATCTCAAACCCGAGCAGATCGGCCCCTATGTGCTCGCCGCACGCAAAGCCGCGAGAGAGATGGGGGCATGACCGACACCACCTTCGCCCGCGCACGGAGGATGTTCCAACAGATCAAGCAGGCGCATACCTTGCTCACCCGGCTGTAAGGAGAAAAAGCATGCCCGATATCACCTACGCCGATGAGGGCACGATCGCGCACGCCCTCGCCGCGATGTGTCTGCGCGAGGGGACCGATGCCGCGTCCTATGTTGGCCGTGTGATCGAGTCCGAGGACTACGAGCACGCCGCGTTATCGCCCTCCGGCGCGCACCGATGGATGGCTTGCATCGGCAGCCATGCCCTGGAGCACGCCGACCGGAGCTTCGTCGAGCGTAAATTCTCGATGGAAGTCACCGAGGAGATGGCCGAGGGCGTGCAGACTTATCTCGACAATCTGCGAGCGTACTTCGACGACTTGACGGGTCGCGAAGGACATCTGCGCGTCGAAGAAAGCGTGCCAGTAGGTCACATCACCGGCGAGGAGGGGGCGACAGGCTCGGCCGACGCGATCGTTATTTTCGATGACGAGATCCAAGTTCACGATCTCAAATTCGGCCGCGGCGTCGAAGTCAGCGCCGAAGGGAACGAGCAGATGATGCTCTATGCGCTGGGGGTGTGGAAGAAACTCGCGCATCCGAACATGGCTGCGGTCAACCGAATTCGTCTCGTGATCCATCAACCGCGCATCAAGACTGCCCCCGACGAATGGGAGATATCGGTATCCGAGTTGCTGGCCTTCGCCGAGAAAGCCAACGAACGTGCATTGCTCGCCTTGCATGCCAAAAAATACGCGGACAACTGGATCGGTAAGGACAACTCCTACCTCACTCCCGGGGAGAAGCAATGCAAATTTTGCAACGCGAAGGCGACCTGCCCGGCGCTGGCGAAATTCGTTAGTGAGGAGATCGACGCGGACTTCGAGGTACTCAGGGGGGATTACGTTGATTCGGCCGAAGCAGCGAGACAATTACTTGATACCACTACCCCAAACAACACTGCGCTTTCCTCAAAAATGGCCGCGATCGATTTGATCGAGAACTGGTGTCGCGCGGTGCGTGCCAAGGTCGAGGCTGAGCTGCTCGCCGGCCGCGAAGTGCCCGACTGGAAACTCGTGCAAGGGCGCAAGGGCAACCGCGCATGGACCGATGCCGATCGCGCGGAGGCAACGCTCAAGGCGATGCGCTTGAAGAAGGAAGAGATGTACGATTTCAAGCTGATATCGCCCACCTCGGCCGAGAAATTGCTCGGCGACACGCCCAAGCGTTGGAAACGTGTCGCACCGCTGATCGGGCAGACCGAGGGCAAGCCCAGCGTCGCCCCGGCGACGGACAAGCGTCCGGCCCTGGTGATCGGCAAGCCTGAAGACGACTTCGAGATCGTGGCGTCCGAAGAGGGAAGTCTGACATGATCCCGATCCCGATCCCGGTCTCCACCGTCTTTCCCCCCGAAGTCCGCCAGCGCCTCATACAGGCCGTGGCGGTGGAAGCCTACTGTGGGCCGGGGGAGTCGGTGGCCCGCAAGATCGCGCTGGAGAAAGCTGAATTGTTCGCCCGTCGTCAATGTCCCCACCTTTTTAAGAAGGAGCCACAAGCATGAGAGTCAAATTGCAAAATGTCCGTCTGTCGTTCCCCGATCTGTTCGAGGCGAAGAAGTTCCCCGGCCAGGAAAACGCCGCGCCGCGCTACAGCGCGACGTTCCTCGTCGAACCCGGAGGCGAGAATCACAAGATCATCGAAGCTGCGATCCAGAGCGTCACCACCGAGAAGTTTAAGACCAAGGCCGCCGCTCTGGTCGCCGGCTGGCGCACCAACTCGAACAAGTTCTGTTTCGTTGACGGCAACACCAAGGAATACGACGGTTATCAAGGCATGCTCGCCCTCGCATCACATCGCCAGCAGTCCGACGGTCGCCCGATGGTGCTCGATGCCAACAAGACCCCGCTCACGATTGCCGACGGCAAACCCTACGCGGGTTGCTACGTCAACGCGGTGGTGAACATCTACGCGCAGGTAGGGCAATACGCAGGCGTGCGCTGCGAGCTGCTCGGCGTGCAATTCTACCGTGATGGCGACGCCTTCACCGGCGCGGGGCGCGTGTCCGAGGAGGACTTCGAGGATCTGGCTGTCACCGAATCGGAGGACGCGCTTACGTAGGACCGAGAGCCCGGGAGGGCTCTTCGGAGGTGTAGTTGGTGAGGCCGCGAACCGTCAAGCCAACCACACCTCCGAAGAGCGGGGGCTTCCTCCACTGTGCGACGCTTAAGCCACGTCGTCGTTTGAACGGCCGGGATCGCTAAACGTCGTCGCCCGCAAGACATAACGGCGACGCCATGCGTAAACCGCGGAAGCCGGCAACTACATTCACGGAAATCCCGGCAACGGCTTTAATAGGAGAAAGAGGATGACGTTCAAAAGCTACCGGGCGGAAAGTCGGGCGGATTGGGGGACCTCGGAGGAAGGAAGTCTTTCCATCGAACAGATCAACTGCGGGGCGCACTTACGCATCGCCGATGCCGTCGAGGCGATGGCGAAGCATCACGTTACCTTGCGCGAGGAACGAGACCGTTTCGAGCGTTGGTATAAAGAGGCTCGGGCGCGTGAAGAGAAACTGAAGCACTCGAACGCGGCGTTGCGGGGCTACATCACACGGTTGAAGAAAGCGAGGGGATAATGTACTGCCGAACACTGACCGATGACGAACTGGAACGTCTCGCCTACGTAGGACAAGACCCGACCGCGGTGGTTGAACTCGTGCGACGCGCGATGGCGGAAGGATTCCTGGATATGAAGGATGAAATACCGAAGTTGTACAAAGAAATTGCCTCCCTCACGGCGAATGTCGAGGATTTACGTAACGAGGCGATGGACTCGCGCGAAGAAATTGCAGACCTTCACGGGCAGTTGCTTACGTGAAGCTTTGGCTTGATCTGGAAACCTATAGCGAGACGCCGATCAACGTCGGCACGTATCGCTATGCCGCGAACTGCGAGGTGATGCTGCTCTCTTACGCAGTCGATACCGGGCCCGTCGAGGTCCTGGATTTTACCGCCGGGCACAAGCCGCCTTGGAGTATTTTTGAAGACTCTGATCCCGTCGTCGCGCACAATTCGATGTTCGATCGCAACGTCCTGAAATACGCACTCGGCATCGACATCCCCCCTGAGCACTGGCGGGATACGATGGTGCAGGCGATGGCGCACGCGCTGCCCGGCGGCCTGGATAAGCTTTGCGATATCTTCAAGCTGCCGATCGACAAGGCCAAGGACAAGCGCGGGCGTGAACTCGTACACCTCTTCTGCAAGCCCCGGCCGAAGAACTCCGTTTTGAGGAGGGCCACCCGTGACACGCATCCTAAAGAATGGGCCGAGTTCATCGAATATGCCCGCCTCGACGTTGAAGCCATGCGAGCCCTTGCGGGTAAGTTGCCGACCTGGAACTACGGTGCTTCTGAGCTTGCCCTCTGGCATCTCGATCAGCGTATCAACGACCGCGGAATGCTTGTTGATCTTGAACTTGCGCGCGGTGCCGTTGCGGCGGTCGAGGCCGAGCAAGCGCGACTTTCCGAGCGCACGGAGGAGATCACCGGGGGCGACGTAGCCCGAACAACCGAACGGGACAAGCTGCTCGCTCATATCCTCGGCGCTTATGGCGTAACCCTGCCCGATATGCAGGCAACCACGATAGAGCGACGGCTCAATGACCCGGAACTGCCCGCCGAGCTGAAGGAACTTCTTGCACTGCGGCTTTCGGCCAGTACCAGCAGCACGGCCAAGTACAAGGCGCTGCTGGCCGGGATCTCCGCTGATGGCAGGGTACGTGGAACGCTTCAATTCAATGGGGCCGGCCGTACCCGCCGGTGGGCGGGGCGCAAGCCCCTGCAGCCCCAAAACCTGCCCTCGCGCGGGCTGTTACCCCCCGAGGAAATCGAAGCGGGCATCCCGGCCCTGAAGGCGGGCGCCGCCGATCTTGTCTGCACCGACGTGATGTCGTTGGCCTCGGGCGCGATCCGCGGGGTTATCGCCGCCCCGCCGGGGAAGAAACTGGTGATCTCGGATCTGTCGAACATCGAGGGCCGGGTGCAGGCGTGGCTTGCGGGCGAGGAATGGAAACTCAAGGCGTTCCGGGCGTTCGACGCGGGACAAGGCCCCGATCTCTACAAGTTGGCCTATGCGAAATCCTTCGGGGTCAAGCCCGACGAAGTGACCAAGGATCAACGCCA
>CALMWM010000537.1 GCA_937873435.1 uncultured Gallionellaceae bacterium | reverse complement strand
CCACGATGCACTGCGAGCCGAAGCGTGCCGAGGCATCCGCCACCAGTTGCGGGTTGGTCACCGCCGCGGTGTTGATCCCTACCTTGTCCGCGCCGGCATTCAGCAGGCGCCGCACATCCTCGACCTGGCGCACGCCGCCGCCGACGGTCAGGGGAATGAATACCTGCGCCGCGACATCCTCGATGATGTGCAGGATCAGGTCTCGATCATCGCTGGTAGCGGTGATGTCGAGAAAGGTCAACTCATCCGCGCCCTGTTCGTCGTAGCGGCGCGCGATTTCCACCGGATCGCCGGCATCGCGAAGCTGAACGAAATTGACACCCTTGACCACGCGGCCATTGGTCACGTCGAGACAGGGGATGATGCGCTTGGCCAAGCCCATCAGGCGGTTCCGTTCAAGTCGTCGGCGAGTTTCTGCGCGGCGGCGAAGTCCAGGGTACCCTCGTAAATCGCCCGGCCGGTAATCGCGCCCATGATACCTTCCGCTTCCACGCCGCACAGGTCCTTGACGTCGCCAAGGTTGGTGATGCCGCCGCTGGCGATCACCGGGATCGTCAATTCGCGCGCCAGCTTCACGGTGGATTCGATATTCACGCCGGACAACATGCCGTCGCGCCCGATGTCGGTGTAGACGATGGCTTCCACGCCGTAGCCCTCGAATTTCTTGGCCAGGTCGATCACATCGTGGTGGGTCAGCTTGGACCAGCCGTCCACCGCCACCTTGCCGTCCTTGGCGTCGAGGCCGACGATGATGTGGCCGGGGAAGGCATTGCAGGCGTCATGCAGGAAGCCTGGGGTTTTCACCGCCGCGGTGCCGATAATCACGTAGGTAATGCCGTTGTCGAGATAGCGTTCAATGGTATCCAGGTCGCGGATGCCGCCGCCGAGTTGCACCGGGATGTCGCTGCCGACCACGTCGACGATGCTCCTGATCGCCGCTTCGTTAACCGGCTTGCCGGCGAACGCGCCGTTCAGGTCCACCAGGTGCAGGCGCCGCGCGCCCTGCGCCAGCCAATGCTGGGCCATGGCGCCGGGGTCTTCGGAAAAGACCGTGGCTTCTTCCATTAAACCCTGTTTCAGGCGCACGCAATGCCCGTCTTTCAAGTCAATCGCAGGAATGATCAGCATGATGTTTAATAATGAAGGTTAACAACGAATCAGTTTGCCGCCCCGTTCCAGGCGACGAAATTGGACAACAATTTCAGACCTGCGGCCTGGCTCTTTTCCGGGTGAAATTGCACGGCGAAAATATTAGCGCGTGCCACCGCGCAGGTAAAGGCAAAGGGGTAGTGGCTGAAACCGGCGATCAGACCGGGTTCGCCGACTTCCACGTAATAGCTGTGGACGAAGTAAAAGCGCGTCTCGGGCGCGACGCCTTGCCACAAGGGATGGACAATCGCCTGATGCACCTGGTTCCAGCCCATGTGCGGCACCTTGAGCTTGTTGCCCTGCGCGTCGACCATCGCCTCGGCGGGAAAACGCACCACCTTGCCCGGCAGGATTCCCAGGCACGGCGTATCCCCTTCCTCGCTGTGTTCGAAGAGCACTTGCTGCCCCATGCAGATTCCCAGGAAAGGCTTGCCGCTGGCGATGACATTCTCGATAGTCTTGTCCAGGCCCCGCGCCCGGATTTCGCGCATGCAATCGGGCGCGGCACCCTGGCCGGGGAATACCACGTGCGTAGCCGCCGCAATCGCGCCGGGGTCGCTGGTAACGTTAACCCGTGCCTCGGGGGCGACATGTTCGAGCGCCTTGGCTACCGAGCGCAAATTACCCATGCCGTAGTCGATTACTGCAATCTCGGTCATTTCAGAGTGAACCCTTGGTCGAAGGCATTTGTCCGGCGGCGCGCTCGTCGGCTTCCACCGCCATGCGCAGTGCGCGTCCGAAGGCCTTGAAGATGGTTTCCGCCTGGTGGTGGGCGTTATCGCCGCGCAGGTTGTCGATGTGCAGTGTCACCAGGGCGTGGTTGACAAAGCCCTGGAAGAATTCGCGCACCAGGTCGATGTCGAACTCGCCCACCGTGGCACGCTTGAAGTCCACCGCGAAAGTCAGGCCGGGGCGCCCCGACAGGTCGATCACCACCCGCGACAGCGCTTCGTCGAGCGGCACGTAAGCGTGGCCGTAGCGGCGGATGCCCTTCTTGTCGCCGATGGCTTGCGCGAAAGCCTGCCCCAGTGTGATGCCGATGTCTTCCACGGTGTGGTGGTCGTCGATATGCAAATCGCCGTTTGCGCTAATGTCGAGATCGACCAGCCCGTGCCGGGCGATCTGGTCGAGCATGTGGTCGAGGAACGGAACGCCGCTGGCCAGCGCAGCCGTGCCGCTGCCGTCGAGGTTCAGTCCGACGCTGATTTGGGTTTCCAGGGTGTTGCGGCTAATTTTGGCGGTACGCATGGGTCTAGTGGCTGAAAATTTCGTTGCATTCTAACCTAAGATGGCAGGGCGACAAAGCGCGCCAGCAGCGCTCGGGATCAGCCCAGAATTTCCCGCAACGCGCCGGTCAACGCGGCACACTCTTCATCCGTGCCGACGGTGATGCGCATGAACGGCGCAATGCGCGGCGGATTCCTGAAATGGCGCACGATGATGCTGCGTTCGCGCAAGGCGGCGGTCAGCGCCGCGCCCTCGTGTTGCGAATGGCGGGCGAAAACGAAATTGGCGGCGGAGGGCAGCACTTCGAAACCCAGCGCTTCAAGTTCGCTCACCAGGCGGGTGCGGGTGGCGATCACCTTGTTGCGGGTTTCGTCGAACCAGGCGCGGTCTTCCATCGCAGCCGCGCCGCCGGCCAGCGCCAGGCGGTCCAGCGGGTAGGAATTGAAGCTGTCCTTGACCCGGTTGAGCGCTTCGATCAATGCCGGCTGCCCGATTGCATAGCCCACCCGCAACCCGGCCAGCGAGCGCGACTTCGAAAGGGTATGCACCACCAGCAACTGGGGATAGCGATCCACCAGCGCCACTGCGGATACGCCGCCGAAATCAATGTAGGCTTCGTCGATCACCACCACCGAATCGCCGTTTGCCTGCAACAGGCGCTCGATTTCGGAGAGCGCCAGCAGTCGCCCGGTGGGTGCGTTTGGGTTGGGGAAAATAATCCCGCCGTTGGGCTGGAGATAGTCGTCGATGCGGATCTCGAACGACTCGCTCAGCGGCAATTGCCGGTAGTCGATGCCGTACAGGCCGCAATACACCGGGTAAAAACTGTAGCTGATGTCCGGGAACAGCAGCGGCAGGTCGTGCTTGAGCAAGGCCAGGAAGGTATGCGCCAGCACCTCGTCGGAACCGTTGCCGACGAATACCTGACCCGGCGTCACCCCGTGGAAACCGGCAATCGCCTCGCGCAACCGGTCGCCGCTGGGGTCGGGGTAGAGCCGCAGGCTGTCGGCCACCTCTCCGCGCAACGCCGCCAGCGCCTTGGGGCTGGGGCCGTAGGGATTCTCATTGGTGTTGAGTTTGACCAGATTGGGAAGCTTGGGCTGCTCGCCCGGTACGTAGGGGGTCAGGCCGTGGACAACGGCGCTCCAGTAACGGCTCATGGAATCGACCTCAGCTGCGGTATTCCGCGGAACGGGCGTGCGCTTGCAAGCCTTCGCCGTAAGCCAGCACCGCAGCGGTCTTGCCGAGGGTCCTGGCGCCCGCCTCGGAGACGAAAATCAGGCTGGAACGTTTCTGGAAATCGTAGACCCCGAGCGGCGAGGAAAAGCGCGCGGTGCGCGAGGTCGGCAATACGTGGTTCGGCCCGGCGCAGTAATCGCCCAGCGATTCGCAGGTCATGCGCCCCATGAAAATCGCCCCGGCGTGCTTGATCTTGGGCAACATCGCGGTCGGATCGGCAACGGAAAGTTCCAGGTGCTCCGGCGAAATGTAGTTGCAGATGCGCGCCGCCTCGTCGAGGTCTTTCACCTCGATCAACGCGCCGCGCCCTTCCAGCGCCGCGCGGATGATCTCCTGGCGCGGCATGGTCGGCAGCAGTTTTTCGATGCTGGCCTGCACCGCGTCGATATATTCCTTGCCGGGCGCGAGCAGGATGGACTGCGCCAGTTCGTCGTGTTCGGCTTGGGAAAACAAGTCCATCGCGATCCAGTCGGGGTTGGTCAGCCCATCGCAGATCACCAGAATCTCGGAAGGCCCGGCCACCATGTCGATGCCCACCACCCCGAATACCCGGCGCTTGGCCGCCGCCACATAGGCGTTGCCGGGGCCGACGATCTTGTCCACTTGCGGCACCGTCCGGGTGCCGTAAGCCAGCGCCCCGACAGCCTGCGCGCCGCCGATGGTGAACACCCGGTCCACCCCGCAAACCGCCG
>CALMWM010000536.1 GCA_937873435.1 uncultured Gallionellaceae bacterium | reverse complement strand
CTACACCCCAAACCTACTGAATCACCCCGCCCCCCAGGCAGATATCGCTGTCGTACAGCACCACCGACTGCCCCGGCGTGACCGCCCATTGCGGCTGGGCGAATTCGATGTCGCAGCTTTCCGCATCCACGCGGGTGATTGCGCACGGCGCATCGGCCTGGCGGTAGCGCGTCTTGGCGGCGTATACCCATTCGGTGTGCGGCGCTTCGCCGCTTACCCAGGAGAGGTCGGCGGCGCTCAGTTTGTCCTTGAGCAGCAGCGGGTGACCGTGGCCTTGCACCACGATCAGGCGGTTGTGTTCCATGTCCTTGGCGGCGACGAACCAGGGTTCGCCTTGGCCGCCGATGCCCAAGCCCTGGCGCTGGCCCAGGGTGTGGTAGGCGAGGCCCTGGTGCTGGCCCATCACCTTGCCTTCGGGGGTGACCATGTCGCCGGGTGTCTTGGGCAGGTAGCGTTCCAGGAATTCGCGGAAGGGGCGTTCGCCGATGAAGCAGATGCCGGTGCTGTCTTTCTTGGCATACACCGGCAGGCCAGCCTCGCGGGCGATCTCGCGGACTTCGCGCTTGTACAACTCGCCCAGCGGGAACATCGCCCTGGAGAGTTGCGCCTGGTTTAGGCGGTGGAGGAAGTAGCTCTGGTCCTTGCCGCCGTCCTCGGCCTTGAGCAGCTCGAATTGCCCGAAACGCTCGCGCACCTTGGCGTAGTGACCGGTGGCGATTTTCTCCGCGCCCAGCGCCAGCGCGTGGTCGAGGAAGGCCTTGAACTTGATTTCGGCGTTGCACAGCACGTCCGGGTTGGGGGTGCGCCCGGCCTGGTATTCGCGCAGGAAGTAGGCGAACACCCGTTCCTTGTATTCCTTGGCGAAGTTGACCGCCTCGACCTCGATGCCGATCTTGTCGGCCACCGCCAGCACGTCCATGAAATCTTGCTTGGCCGGGCAGGAGCCGTCGGCTTCATCGTCGTCTTCCCAGTTCTTCATGAACAGGCCGACCACTTCATAGCCCTGGCGCTTCAGCAGCAGCGCCGCCACCGCGGAATCCACCCCGCCCGACATCCCGACCACGATCTTATTGCAGCTCATAGAGTCCCGCCCGTTCCATCCAGTCTTCCATTTCGAAAATCACCGCCGGTTCGCCGTTGTCGTGAAACCACGAATCCACCGCGTATTCCTTGCCCGTGCCGATTTCGGCGATGCGCGCCGACCAGTGAGTGTACAGTACCCAGTGCATCCGGCTGACCGGCGCCAGCACGCGGTGAAAATGCAGCCAGCCGCGTCGTTCCAGCAACCGCAGGTAGGCGGTGGTATTGGCCGATTCGTCGACGCAATCCATCCGCCCCGGCGCATCGCCGTCGTTGGCATTGCCGCCCTTATCCGCCCAGGTCGGCGTCTGTTGCCCGGCAAAGGTCTCGAACAGGCCGATAGCATCGGCGATTGCCCCGCGTTCCAGCGCCGCATCGGGCACCATGACGAACAACTGGGCGATTTGCTGCAACTCGCTTTCGCTGAAATCGACAATGTCGAGGATCGCGCAGCCGTAGTTATAGCAGATCGGCACTTCCTCGGCGGATGCAGCAACGCTCAGGGACAGCAAAGCCAGCAGGACGAGGCGGCGGAACATCAAGCCAGGTGGGTGACCAAACCCAAGGGATAACGCTTGCCGGCCAGGTAATCTTCCATGCACAAGGCGATCAGCGGGCTGCGGTGGCGCTCGGCGCTGGCGCGGACTTCCTCGGGCGTCAGCCATACCGCGCGGATGATCCCCTCGTCGAGCGCCCGTTGCGGGTCATGTCCGGTAATTTCGCCGCCGTAGGCAAAGCGCAGGTAGGTGATGTCCTTGCGCGGATGCTGCCAGCGATAGACGCCCACCAGCCATTGCGGAGTGAAGTGGTAGGCGGTTTCCTCCAGCACCTCGCGCTCGGTTCCCTGTTCCAGGGTTTCGTGGTTCTCCCAGTGGCCGGCCGGCTGGTTGAGGCGCACGCCGTCGTCGGTGTTCTCTTCCACCAGCAGGAACTTGCCGTCGCGTTCTATCACCGCGGCGACGGTTACATGGGGTTTCCAGATCATTTCGGAGTTTCCGGGAAAAACGCGGATTTTATCGCTTTTCCGGCTGGCGGCGAAGCAGTGTAAAATTTCACGCTTTCGAATTCCACTATCGGGTTGCCGTCCGTGAAAACTGCTGTCGTGTTGCTCTCCGGCGGGCTGGATTCCGCCACCGTCCTCGCCATCGCCCACAGCGAAGGCTACGCCTGCCATTGCCTGAGCCTGGATTACGGCCAACGCCACCGTGCCGAGTTGCTCGCCGCGCAGCGGGTTGCCGCGGCAGCGGGCGCGGCGGCACAGCGCACGGTCAAGCTCGATTTGACGCTGTTCGGCGGCTCGGCGCTGACCGACGCGGCGATCGACGTTCCCACCGCCGCCAGCGACGGCATCCCGGTCACCTACGTGCCGGCGCGCAACACCATCATGCTCTCGCTGGCGCTGGCCTGGGCCGAAGTGCTGGGCAGCGGCGACATCTTCATCGGCGTCAACGCGGTGGATTACTCCGGCTACCCCGACTGCCGCCCGGCATACCTGGCGGCTTTCGAGGAGATGGCCAATCTCGCCACCAAGGCCGCCGTGGAAGGCCGCCGCCTGCGCATCCGCGCGCCGCTGGTGGATTTATCCAAGGCCGAGATCGTCCGCCAGGGTGTCGCGCTGGGCGTGGATTACGGCCTGACCGTCTCGTGCTACCAGGCCGACGACGCAGGGCGTGCCTGCGGCGAGTGCGACTCGTGCCGTCTGCGCCGGGCGGGATTCGAGCAGGCGGGTCTGGGCGATCCGACGCGCTACCGCGACATCCCGCGCTAGACGCACGGATCGCTCGTCACACCCCCGACGCCGTCTGCAAGGCCAGGCGCACGGCTTTCTTGTGGGCGTCCATCTTGAGTGCCAGCGCCACGCCTACCAGGAGCAGGCAACCGGCCGTCACGAAGGACAAGGTGAACGAACCCGACTGCGCCTTGAGCAATTCCGAGAGCTTGACCATCACGAAGCCGCCCACACCCCAGGCGGTAAACAACATGCCGTAGTTGACGCCGAAGTGCGGCATCCCCCACAGCACCTTGGCGTAGCTCGGGAAAATCGCCAGATTGGCGCCGTAGTTGAAGCCGATCAGGGTGGCGACCAGCACCACCAGCAGCGCGCCGCTGGACTGGCTGGCATAGGCCGCGCCGAACATCAGCAGCGCCTGGAACAGGAACACCCCGGCCAATACCCGGCTGCGCCCGAACTTGTCGGCGAGCATCCCGGCGACCACCCGCCCGGAGGCGTTGCCGAGCGCGAGGATCGCCACCGCCAGGAAAGCCATCTCGCCCATGCTTGCCTTGGCCAGCCCGGAAATGCTGCCGATCACCATCAGCCCGGCGCCGGCGCCGATGAAGTAAAGCGTCCACAGCATCCAGAATTGGCCTTTTTTCAGCAAGTCCAGCGGATGTTCGGCGGGGCGGGCGTGGCGGGAGCCATGAACGCGCGAATCCAGGCTGCCGGCGGGTTTGTGCTCGGCCGGCGGCGGCACCAACAGCAGCGACAGCAGCGACACCACGATCAGGAAGGCGATGCCGAAAAACAGCATGGTGGAAAGCAGGCCATGATTGTGGACCAGGTACGTCGCCAGCGGCGCGATGTAGGCCGGCGCCAGGCCGAAGCCGGCCACCACGATGCCGGCGACCAGCCCGCTCTTGGCAGGCGGGAACCACTTGAGCGCGGCGGGTGTGGCGGCAGAATAGCCGAAGGCCAGCCCCGCGCCGACCAGGCCGCCGAAACCCAGCACCCAGTTCCAGTAATCCACCGAATGGGCGATCAGCAGAAAGCCGGCACTGACCAGCAAGCCGCCGATGAACGCGGTAATGCGCGCCCCGAACTTGTCCTGAACCCGTCCGGCGGGAATCATCGCGAAGGCAAACACCAGGCAGGCCAGGGCGTAGGGATCGTTGATCGCGGCGGGGTTCCAGGTAAAAGCCCCCTCCCCCCCGGTAATAATGGAACTCTTGATGAATTCCTTGAAAACGCTCCAACTGTAAAGTATGCCCAGAGCCAGGTTAATACCTGTCCCCGCCGCGACGACGGC
>CALMWM010000535.1 GCA_937873435.1 uncultured Gallionellaceae bacterium | reverse complement strand
TCGGGCGGGGGTTCCCGCGCCCGACCCGCCTCTTCCGCCCTCCCCCGCCCGCTGGCCCGCGACCGCCCTCTCCGTCCTGGATACGGATCGGATTATCGCCACGACTGGCATGGCGCCGATTCTCGCCGAGGTTCAGCGCGGCTCCGGCCTCACCGACCCGACTTGGCAAACCCATGTAGTTCCTGTCATCCATGCCGTGGCGGACATGGTTCAGCAACTCCCCGCCTCGGAGACTCACCACCACGCCCAGCCCGGCGGCCTATTCGTTCATACCGTGGAGACGCTCCAGCATGCGGCCAAGCTGCGTCAGGGACGCATTCTGCCGCCCGGCGTCGATATCGAGACCAAGGGTCGGACCCAGCACCTTTGGACGGTGGGAATTTATATTGCCGCCCTGCTGCACGACATCGGCAAACCGGTATCTGACTTGCGGGTGACCGTGTTTTCCGAATCGCATCCGGCCGGGATCTACTGGCAAGCACTGATGGGGTCCATGCTCGAAGCGAAGGCCTCGGCCTATGTGGTGGACTTTCCGCGCGCCACGGAGCGCGACTATCAAGCCCACCAGCGTCTGGGCATCCAGTTGATGCAGCGGCTCGTGCCCGCCGATACGCGCCTCTGGCTGGGCAGCGATCCTATGTTGCTGGGGCAGTTGCTTGGTTACCTGTCCGGTGATACCCAAGGACCCATCGCCGAGATCGTGCGCGCGGCGGAGGCAGAGAGCGTCCGGCGCAACTTGGCCACGGGGTCGCGGGTCCGCTTCGCGATAGCCAAGGCCACGCCCTTGATCGAGCTGTTGATGCTGGCGCTGCGCTCGATGCTGGCGGAGGGTGGCCGTTTGCCTTTGAACAGACCGGGCGCGGCCGGTTTTTGCGACGGGACGGATATTTGGTTCGCCGCCGTCAGGCTGGCTAACGAGGTACGGGACTGGCTCAGAATGACGTACCCCGACGCGCCAGTACCGGGCGAAGCGATGAACGACCGACTGTTCGACACCTGGCAGGAATATTGGGCCTGCAAGGTCAACCCGGACACTCAGGGCGCGGTATGGGGGGCGCATATCGAATTCTCGGGTGGCCAGGCTTTCTTTCTGGGCGCGCTGTTGCGCTTTCCCCTGGTGCTTCTCTACCCGGAGCCTGCACTCTACCCGACTGCCTTGGCTGGCCGGATCAGGGTCAAGGTCGAGCCGCCGATCACCGGAACTGTCACGAACGCACAGGACCAGGATGGCCCTGTACCAAACCCATCGTCCGCGACGCGGGGAGCGAACGATCCAGTCGGTCGGAAATTGGCGCGTTCGGACCCGCCCATCATCGGAGAGACGCAGGTAGTGGTCAATGTGCCCTGCCTACCGAGCATCCAGAGCCTGGCTGGGGCGGCGCCCAAGTCAACGCGCCAATCGGTTGAGGGCGCGAAAACCGCGCCAATCGAAGCTTCTGAACCTACCAATGCGACACCGCCGCCCCCCGCCGCTTCGGCGCCTGACGATGGCCAATTCCTGGACGAAAAAGATTCCGCCAGTGCGGAAAACGCCCCTCCCGCCCCGCTTACCGAGCCACCACGCCTCACCGGGGCCGTGGTTCCGCATGTCGCCCTGCCCAAGGAACCACCTAAAAAATCCGGCAGCAAGACCAGTGCGACGCCCTCGGATGCCGCCCTGCGTTTCATGGGCTGGCTACAACAGGGGCTGGCCGATGGCAGCTTGCCCTACAACACCACCTCGGCGCTGGCACATTTCGTCAGGGTCAATCTCAGGGATCAGGAAGAGACCATGATGCTGTTGGTCTCACCCGCGGTCTTTCGTCGTTTCGCCGAGGTTTACGGCGACCAGGCCTCCGGCGTCGACAGCAACGCCGAGCCCAACAAGCTCGGCATGGGGATTCAAATGACCTTTACCCAGGCCGGATGGCACCAACCCGCCGCACGCGGCCGCAACATCCATCGCTTCCAAGTGATTCGGCGCGGTGATACCGGTGGCAGTCTGCTGAACGGCTTTCTGGTGCGCGATCCGGAACGCTTCGTCAATCCGGTACCGCCGACCAACGACCGCCTTCGCTACTGGAGTCAGCAGGTCGGCACGGACAAGTCGGAAAAGCCATGAGCTATCCGATCGAGAATCGGCTTCGCCCGCCCGCCGAACTCATTTCAGCCGCGACCTTGTTTGTCGGCTCCGCCGTCATGGCCGCTGGCCCGCCCTGGATTCAGGTGAAGCCGGAACTCGCCGGGGGAATGTCCCTCGCCTTGCTGGTTATGTCGGCTTGGCGGGCCAGCCAGGCCTGGGAAATCATTCGCTACCAAGGCAATCTACGCCTCCTGAAACGCTACTCCCTGAAACCGAGCGACATTCCCTGGAGCAATGAAGTGTTGTTCCTGGGTATGGGGTTTCGCTGGACGGCGCTCCACACGCGCAGGCTGAACGATGCGATGCAGCCGAGGAACCGGAGATACGTCGAGCCCTCTTGGCT
>CALMWM010000534.1 GCA_937873435.1 uncultured Gallionellaceae bacterium | reverse complement strand
TTCCATTCCAAGGAGTTGCAACGCCGCCATGTGCCGCTATAACCGTGCAATCCATCACGTAGCGGGGCTGAACAAAATGGTGAGGGTGAAAAACACACACAGGTGATTTAGGAACATCATGTTAAGTCACAAAATGAGCGGTCAACTGAGGAGTTTAGGATTATGTGTATGACAGTGATGCCCAAGGCGGAAGCCTTCATGCGCCGGATGATCCGCATGGGCGGCGGGAATGGCGGTTTTCGGCTGGTCGTGACGCCGGGCGGCTGTTCCGGCTTGAGCGCGGAATTCAGCGTCGAAGCGGCGCCGCAACAGGGCGAACGCATCGTGCAATTGGAAAGCGTCAAGATGTTCGTGCCGGAAGCGAGCTTCGCGTTGCTTGAAGGTTACAACGTCGATTTTGCCGACTCACCGATGGAAACCGGCTTCAAGTTCACCAACCCAAGCGGCGGTGCGTGCGCGTGCAGCAGTAGTTCCTCGGCTGCACAACCGGGCGGCGGGCACGGTATGGCGACAGTGAGCGTGTCCAGTATCGGGCGCCGCTCCGCCTAATTTAGTCATGGACGCCACGTCGGGTACGCAGGACGACCTGGCATGGCTGGAGCGCGCCTGCCTGGGGCAAGAAGTGCCGGCGGGCGCAGAGCAAAGCCTGCGCCTGGCGGCGCAGTCCTACGGCGAACCGGAGCAGGTCGAGAAATACCTCGCCCAGGCGTTGGAGCTCGCCCCCAGCCACCCGGCGGTGTACATCGCGTTTTACCGCCATCATTTTTATGGCGGGCGGATCGCTGAAGCCATGCCTTATGCCACCTTGTGTCTGGCATTGGCACGGCACGAACTGGGACTGCGCGGCGAGTGGTGGGAAACCGAGCCGGAAGATGCGCCGTTCGGCGACGTGGGGGCGTTCAGCCCGCGTTTTTTCCTGTTCAGCCTGAAGGCCTACGGGTATTTGCAGATGCGGCTCGGCAACCTGGAAGAAGGTCGCCGCGCGGTGGACAAGGTGTTGCAGCTCGACCCGCAGGATCGCGTCGGCGCATCGCTGCTGCAAGGCGTGCTGGAGCGCATCGGGCAGCTTGACGAAGATGAGTGAGCCTGGCGAAGAAGCCCTGGATTGGCAGGGCGAGGCTATCGATTGCAGCGCCTGCGACCATCGCGATTTGTTGCAGGAAGGCAAATGCCAATTGCGCCGCGCCTGCGTGCACGACCGCTACGCCAGCCGTATCCACCGTTTTTTTTCGTGGAACACCGAGCTGGCGCGGGAATACCTGACGCACCCGTATTTCGAGGTGCGGGCGATAGCGGCGAAATTCGTGGATATTTTCCACCTGCCGCCGCTGTTGAACGATCCTGACGAGACGGTGCGTTTTTCCGCGGTGGTGCGCCTGCCGCAGCGCTTCTTGCTGAAAATGCGCGACGACCCGGATCGCGAGGTGCGCATCCGCGTGGCGTATCGCCTGGAAGACCGGGAGTTGGTGGAGATGCGCAGCGACCCGGATTATTACGTGCGCCTGGTGGTGGCTCGCCGCTTGCCGCCGGCGATGTTGCACCTGGTGCAGCACGACCCCGACCGGGAGGTACGCCTGGAAGTGGCGCGGCGCATCCCGGAAGAACGCTTGCCGGAAATGATCGCGGACGAGGATGCCGAGGTACGCCTGGAAATAGCGCGCCGTCTGCCGGACGACAGGCTGGGCAAGCTGGCGGGCGACGAAGACTGGCGCGTGCGCTTCGAGGTTGCCAGCCGTATTGCGCCGGAGCAATTGGGAAAATTTATCGACGACGCCGATGAAATGGTGCGGGAAATGGCCAGATCGCGGAAATAAAAAACCAGTTTTGAGTGCTTAGTGTTGAGTTTTTAGTTGATGCCGCAGCGCCAAGCTCGTCGATATTGGAGTAGGCGCGAAGCGCATTCCACAACTCAACACTCAAAACTAAAAACTGCCTTTTATCAGGAGCCAATCATGAAAATAAGCCGAGACAGCGACACCATCGAGATCGACGGGCCGCCGCGATTCGATTACGGGCAAAAAGTGCGTTCGCGCATGGTAATCCGCAACGACGGCACCTTTCCCGGCAAGGAAATCGGCGATGTGCTGGTGAACAAGGGCGATATCGGCTACGTCGCCAGCATCGGCACGTTCTTGCAGCAGTTTTATATCTACGGCGTGGATTTTTACGAGAGCGGCAACATGGTCG
Source organism: uncultured Gallionellaceae bacterium (assembly GCA_937873435.1). Taxonomy (GTDB): domain Bacteria; phylum Pseudomonadota; class Gammaproteobacteria; order Burkholderiales; family Sulfuricellaceae; genus JAGXQV01. The sequence continues at coordinate 2,040 of CALMWM010000534.1, read as the reverse complement.
GCATGAAGTCGCGCGAACTGGAGTTGGCTGAGGAGTAGGGGCGTTTCGAGCAAGAACGATGCGCGGCGTAGGTTTATTGCACCATTGTTGTGCGCAGCTACAACCGTTTGTCGCTTGCATCCTATTGATATGTAGATATATTTGTCTTGTTTTGCGGTAGGCGTAATGTTTGCTTGAGTCAATGGGCAACAATAAAAATATAAATGTTCTTAAATCACACATTGGAGTGGGTGGCTAATTCCGTTTCTAAATCCAACGCGAATGCGAAGCTTGTGCGAAGAGCAGGGCAAGCGACACCGACGGAGCGCACGGATTTTGGTATGGAGTAACCGGGAGGAAGCAAGGCCATGGCACTTTACAAAGGGATAGAACTGGATGACGCGCTGTGCGGCGTGATCCGCCATATGAGCGGCGCGGAGGAATACCGCGAAACGCTGCAAGGCTTGCAGGGGGTCTGGGATAACCTGACCCTGCTTGGGCAGCTTTCCGGCACCGGAACCGACATGAGCGCCACGCGCCAGGCCTTCAACCGTCTGACGGCGGGATTGCTCAACAACCTGGGCAACGAGAGCCTGAAGAAAACCGTGCTGGAAATGAAGTCCAAGGCGCAGGTGGCGGTGGACATCATGATCCGCAACCTGTTCGAACGCACCGCCGACATCGGCTTTCTCGCCACCGACGACGATATCCGCGAATACGCCGTGCTGGCCCCGGAATACCTGAAAAAGATCAAGCAGTCCTTCGGCAGCGAAAAAGGGCGCTCGCAGGAAGAAATAGAAGCGCTGACCGTCCGTTTGCAGGAACGTTTCCGCGAATACGTCCAGAAATATTCGGTTTACAACAACATCATCCTGCTGGATTGCGAAGGCAACGTGCTGATCCAGCTCGATTCCGCCAACCCGGTCAGCTGTTCGAGCGACCCGCTCATCGAGGAAGCGCTGAATACCGGCCACGCCTATGTCGAGACGTTCCGCCATTCCGACCTGGTGCCGGGCGAAGCATCCAGCCTGATCTATTCCTACCGCGTCACCTCGCCGCAGGACGATACACCGTTGGGCGTGCTGTGCCTGTGCTTCCGCTTTCACAACGAAACCGAGGGAATTTTCGCCAACCTGCGCGGCAGCGACGACTGGAGTGTGATTACCCTGTTGGATGGGGAAGGGCATGTGATCGCCAGCAGCGACGAGTGGCATATTCCCATCGGATCGGTCATGGAGCGGGTGCTCGACACGGACTGCCGGGTCGTGCGTTTCGCCGGGCGCGAATATCTTGCCACCACCCGCCCCACCAAGGGGTACCAGGGCTACATGGGGTTGGGCTGGTGCGGCCACGTAATGCTGCCGCTGGAACATGCATTCAACGGCGAAGCCTCCGATCTGCTCAAACTGGCGTCCAGCGAGGTGCTGGCCGATGTAATGAGCAACCCGGCACTGTTCTCGGAGGAATTGCGCAATATCCCGTTGCAGGCGGAGCGCATCCAGCGCGAGCTGAACCGCTCGGTGTGGAACGGCAATGTGCGCCAGAGCGGCGACAAGAAAGCCATCAACCCGGCGTTCTCCAAGATCCTGCTGTGGGAAATCAGCAATACCGGGCTCAAGACCAAGGACGTGTTCGAGCGCTCCATCGGCAACCTGCACCAGACCGTGGTTTCATCCATCCTCCAGGACAGTCAGTTCCTCGCCTCGCTGGCGATCGACATCATGGACCGCAATCTTTATGAGCGCGCCAACGATTGCCGCTGGTGGGCGTTGCGCACGAATTTCCGCGAGCTACTGGGCAAGAGCGAATTGTCCGATGGCGATCTGCGCGCCACCCAGGCAGTGCTGGCGCACATCAACAGCCTGTACACGGTATACGACAATCTCGTGCTGTTCGACCGGCAGGGGCGCGTCCTTGCGGTCTCCAACCCGGATTACCAGGCGTGCTGCGGCAAAATGCTGGGCGAAGAATGGGTCAGGAACGTGCTCGGCCTGAAGAACTCGCAAAGCTACGCGGTGTCCGCTTTTACCCCGACATCGCTGTACCAGAATCGCCATACCT
>CALMWM010000533.1 GCA_937873435.1 uncultured Gallionellaceae bacterium | reverse complement strand
ACGAAAAACAGGTTGTCGGTAGCGGCGCTGACGTAAAACGGCAACAGGTTTTCTTCCTGGGGGGCGGGCGGGAGTTGATGCTGAATCTCCACCCAGGGTTTTTCGTTGTCGAATTCATAGTCGAATTTTCCCCACTCGGCAGCATTCGCCAGGAGGGGAAATACCAATAAGGCCAAGCCGGCAATTTTGGATTTGCGCATTTCGTGGCGGGTCAGGAACCCAGCGTTGCCTGAATTTCCGCAAAAGTGCGGGCGACTTCGTGCGTCTGGATGTGGGCGCCGAGTTGGCGTGCAATCTGGGTCAGGGAGAAAATGCCGCGCACTTTTTGCGTGCCGTTTTCCCGGTCTACCACCAGCGCATGATGGCGACCGCTCTGTTTCAGGGAGGCGACGATATTACCGACTTTCGCCGAATTGACGTCATCCATGCACAGGACTTCGAGTTTTTCCCGTGAGGTCATGATGTCCTTGACCAGGATGTCCTCCCGCTTGCCGCCGCTTTTCTGAATAAACTGCATCGGTTTCTCGCCCAGAATATCGGTCGCGGTGATCAAGCCCAATACATTGTTTTGCTCGTCGAGCGCCAGCAGCAGGCGCACGCTGTGCATGATCATGCGCTGTTTGGCGGCGTCGATGTTGCGCGTGGCAGGGATGAAAATCGCCATGACTTGCTTCAGATCGGTCATCACTTCAGTGGCGGGAGATGCCATGGTGACGATCTCCGGCAACAACTGCGCAGGCTGATGGAAGGTCGCGACATTGCTTAGCGTTTGGGTGGAAAGCGGCGTGTATTCTTGCTGCATCGGATTCTCCTGGCCTATAAATTAATTTTTTAGCGGCATAAGTTGGGGTTTTCAAAACTCTCGCGAGTTGATTATAATAGACTCGCAAGTCCTGAATTAGTGGCCGTATAAAATTTTTCTCAACAGGAGTGAGTTATGTTAAACGTTCTACTGGGTTCGCAAACGGGCATTATGACCATCGTCACCATCATCGGCTCCATTGTCGCCGTAGCAGGCTGGACCATTTACATGTTCAGCAAGCACAGCGACAAAAAATAACCCGCCTGGGATTATTTGTTGCTTCCCTTGTTGAGGTATGCCGCCAGTTCGTTCAATGCCTGGCGGTATACCTCGCGCTTGAATTCGATCACGGACTCAAGCGGCACCCAGTAATTGTGCCAGCGCCAGGCATCGAATTCGGGATGGTTGCTGGAGCGTAGCGATACGTCGCTATCGCGGCCGACCAGGCGCAGCAAGAACCATATCTGCTTTTGTCCCTTGTAGCTGCCGCGCCATTCGCGTTTTACCCAATGCTGCGGCACGTCGTAGCGTAACCAGTCCTTGGTGCGTCCCAGTATCTTGACATGCTGCGGTTGTAGTCCGACTTCTTCCTCCAGTTCCCGAAACATGGCTTGTTCCGGTGTTTCTCCTGCTTTGATGCCGCCCTGCGGAAACTGCCAGGAATGCTCCTTGATGCGCTTACCCCAAAACACTTCATTTTTTGCGTTGCAAACAATGATGCCGACATTGGGGCGATAACCGTCGCGGTCAATCACCTCAACCACCTTTAAATTCGTTAGATTGGCGTGATTTTTTCACATTTCGTCGGGTATTGAAAGCCGAACGGTTGATATTCGGCAAACCGTGCTGCAAATTCCCCGCTATTTCGCGGGATTCTTCCCTGCAAAGGGACGGCTGGCTCTTGTCGAAGCCTCTGGCGGCGGGATTAGCGGGGCGATCCGGGAGGCTGAATGGCAAGGTGTTCGCCGAGCTTCTTGTCCATGGTCAAGATGTGATTGAGCAGCCAGTTTTTCAGGAATTCCACCAGTTCCAGCGTGAAAACCGGTTCTCCTGCATCGACTTGGCGTAGCAGGTCGGCAATCTGGGCTTCCAGTTGCTGGTGGGCAAGTGCGTGATTATGGCTGTCGGGAAAACCGCTTCCCTCCATCAGGTGTTCTTCGTGGCGGAAATGGCTGGCCGTATGGCGGGCGATCCGCTGGAAGCACGCTGCGATCAGGGTCATGCTGCTGCCGGCAAGCAAGTCGTCGTGAAGCTCGTTAACCAGTTCCGCGAGGCGCATGTGATCTGCATCGATGGGGCGGTAGCCGACCGAGAGTGCGTCGTTCCATTCGATCAGTGGCATTATTCGGTCTCCTCGTTGCTGCCCAGTTTCGGCAAGGTTAGTTTGAATTCGGCGCCGTCGCCGCTGTTGCACGCTTCGATGTTGCCGCCCATGTGGCCCATGATCATGCGCGACATGTAAAGTCCGATGCCTGTGCCTTTTTCCTTGGTGGTGAAGTAGGGATCGAAAATCTTTGGCAGCGCGTCTTCCGGAATCCCTCCAGCATTGTCGCGGACGATGACCCAAGCCTGGATTTCATTCTGCCCCAGCGAAATTTCGATTTTACCGGGTGCGATCTCCCGTTCCAGGATGGCGTCCTTGGCATTGCTCAGCGCATTGAGCAGTACTTGCGAAAATTCGTTGGAAAAGCCGTGAGCCTCGATCGCTTCGTCGCCGTGAACGACAATCTCGATATTGTTATTAAGGAAGCTGGCATGCACCAGCTTGAGGGTTTCCCGGATTGCCTGATCCAGGCTGAATGCTTTGGGTTTTTTGTTGGGGTTGAAGAAATTGCGGAAATCCTCGATGGTGCACGACATTTTTTCGATCAGCCGTTCCGCGTTGTGCAAGGATTTATCGAGGCTCTCCTTGTCCAGTTCGCCAAAGTCGAAATCGTCCTTGATATTGGCATGCAATAACGCCAGTGCGTTGAGCGGCTGGCGCCACTGGTGGGCGATGTTGCCGATCATTTCGCCCATCGCGGCAAGGCGCGATTGCTGGATCAGCATCCGCTGGTTCTCGTGGAACACCGTGATGTCGCTGTTATTGCCGCGTACGCCGAGGAATTTATTGTGTCGGTCGTCGAAAATCGCGCGGCAGGTGTGGCTGACATGGCGAATCTCCCCGTTCTTGGTGACGATCCTGAATTCGAGCGGGCGCGGATGTCCGTTATGATCGGCTTCGTGGACATGGTGCAGCCAGTGTTCGCGGTCGTCGGGATGGATGATTTCATTGAAGAGTTCGGGTTTGGCGTAGAATTCTTCGGCACTGTAGCCGGTAATCTGCTGGCAGGCGGGCGAGACGTAACGTACGCTGCCGTTGGGGTTGCGCCAGAAAATCCACTCAGTGGCGAAATCCGCCACGGTTTGAAAGAGGTGCTGGCTTTCTTCCAGGTCGCGGCGAGTTTTCAGGCGCTCGCGGCGATGTCCGGCGGCGCGGCTGTACAGCAGTGCGATGCTAAGCAATACGATGAACCAAATGATGCCGAGGGTGATTGCCATGATGCGCGAGGAACGTAGCTTGCCCTCTTCCAGCGGGGCCAGCGGGAGCATCGCGCTCAGTCCGCCGCGGATGTCGCCCAGCCTGTAGCCCTGTTTTTCATGGCATTTCATGCACGGCTTATCAACAAACAGGGGGCGCATCAGGCCGTAATAGCGGATGCCGTCGACGTTGACGATCTCCGCGGCCTCCTTGGCGCCTTGTTCGAAGGAGCGCAAGGCTTTTTCCTCCCACGGCGCGGGGCTGTTGTGTGGGTTGAGCGGGTCGAGGCTGGTGAGATGGCCCTTGATGCCGTATTTTTCGGTGTAGAGTTCGAACAGTTGGCGGGTGACATAGGCCGGGTTCATCAAGGTGAGCGTCTTGCCCGTGGTGGTCACCAGGTCGCGCTGGGGATGGTCTTTCAGATAGGGATTGGGCGGGGTTTTTTCGTCTGGAAAGACATAGACTCCGCCATGCGCGGCCAGCCAGGAACGGAACGAGAGATCCTTGAGGATCAGGGTTTCCGCCTCGGTGTGCGCCAGGTTCAGGATTTCCTCTTCATTGTGCCGGATGTTCCAGAGATAAGCCGAAAGCACCAAAATCGTCCAAATCGCTGCAACGATCAGGAAATTTTGCCGGAGCGCGGCAATTTCGATGTCGTCCCTGGCAGAATCTACTTTTGTATCCATAAAATTTATCGTTTCAAAGGCGCCTGTTTCAATGATAGTACCATTCCGGCGTGGCTTATAGACACGATCCAACTGATCGACCGGGTAGCGATTTTGAGACTAAATCAGCAAACGCTTCCCGGTATGCAGATTAAGATCGTGCAGGCGGTCGACGAAGCGCAGGAAGTCCAGCCCATACAGCGTTTCCAGAGTGCGGGCACGCTCCCGCAACTCTTCCC
>CALMWM010000532.1 GCA_937873435.1 uncultured Gallionellaceae bacterium | reverse complement strand
CTACGGCATACGCCGCTGCCCCCGCCTTCGCGCAAAGCTCGGCGGACATGAGATGGATCTGCCCGGCGGGAACAGGCACATGGGCCAACCAGGCTTCCCGCGCCATGCGGGAATTACGCTCGGGATGATCGGATGGCAGGCAACGCTCGTCGCCGAACCAGATCTGCCATTTGTCCCATTCCGCCGAAACTTCTCGCAATGACTCATACACCGCTTGCGGCGTCGTCCCGCCCGCCAGAACCAAGTTAAAAATCCCGTTTCTGGCGATTGCCTCGTCGGCCGCGCGGCAAACCACCGTAACGGCTTTTTGCCGCACCGCATTGGCTGAAGGGTAGATATGCCAGCGCACGACCTGGCGCGGTTCGCTCATCATTACAACTCGTTGCGCCATTCCTGGTCTTCGCTGTCGAACAGGCGGTTCGCTTCGTGCAGCCCCCAGGCGCCCGCCGCGTAGGTATGGATGAAATCGCGCTCCTGTTCCCAATACTTGATGATCGGATCGACCACGCGCCACGACCATTCCACTTCGTCGAAGCGGATGAACAGGGTGCGGTCGCCTTCGATCACGTCGAGCAGCAGGGTTTCGTAGGCTTCGAGCGGCACTTCGTGGCTCTTGCGGTAGGAAGCGTTGAGCTGGATCACCCGGGTATTCATGCCCAGCCCCGGCTGCTTGACATGCATTTCCATGTGCATCGACTCGGAGGGCTGGATCGACAGCAATATCCAGTTGGGGTCGACGCTTTCCAGCGGCGTCTCGCGGAACAGCTGCTGCGGCGGATGACGGAAGCGGATAGCGATCATCGACATCGCTTTCGCCATGCGCTTGCCGGTGCGCAGATAGAACGGCACGCCGCGCCAGCGCCAGTTGTCGATATAGAACTTGGCGGCAACGAAAGTTTCAGTCACCGAATTTTTCTCCACCCCCGGCTCGTCCTGGTAGCCCGGCACCGGTGTCCCGTGGATACTGCCGGCGGTATATTGGGCGCGGAAAGCGTGGGCATGGACGGCACGTTTGGCGATGGGACGGATCGAGCGCAGCACCTTGACCTTTTCGTCGCGCAGTGCATCGGCATCCAGCACCGGCGGCGGCTCCATCGCCACCACCGTCAATAGCTGCATCAGGTGGTTCTGCAACATATCGCGCATCGCCCCGGATTTGTCGTAATAATCGGCGCGGCTGCCGATGCCGACATCCTCGGCCACGGTAATCTGCACGTGGTCGATGAAATTGCGGTTCCACAGCGGCTCGATCAGCGTATTGGCGAAGCGGAATACCAGCAGGTTCTGTACCGTTTCCTTACCCAGGTAGTGGTCGATGCGAAAAATCTGGTCTTCGTCGAAATGGCGGTGCATCAACTCGTTCAGGAGCTGGGCGCTCTCGATGTCCTGGCCGAATGGCTTTTCGACCACCACGCGGTGCAGGCCGCGCGGGCGGTTCAAGCCAACCTCGCTCAGATTCTTGATCACGGCGGAAAATTCGGCCGGCTTGATCGCCAGATAAAACACGATGTTCGAGCAAGCGCCGCTCTTCGGCTTGCCCAACTCCTCCACCAGTCGGCGATAAGAGTCGAGATCGTGCAGTTCGCCGCGCAGGTAGCTGAAACGCTTGGCGAAGCGCTCGAAAATTTCGCCATCGAAGCGGTCTTTAAGCTTGTCTTGCAACGCCTTTTCCATGAAGGCCCGCCATTCGTCCTGCCCCCACTCGCGGCGGGCGAAGGCGATAAAATCCAGGCTTCCCGGCAAGCGATTGGCCGCTTCCAGATGATAGAGCGCGGGCAACAGCTTGATCACCGACAAGTTGCCGGTCGCCCCGAAAATCACGAAGCTGCACGGGTACAACATGCCGTCGTCGGTGCTCATTTCTCTTCGCCTTTCACCGCGTGTCCGCCGAAGCCTTTACGCATCATGGCCAGCAGTTTGGCCGAATAATCGTTATTCCCCTGACTGGCGAAACGCATCATCAAGGCCAGCGACATGACCGGTGCGGGCAACCCCTGTTCGATGGCCTCGTAGGCCGTCCAGCGCCCCTCGCCGGAATCCGCGACGAACGGCTCGATGCTGGCGAGCTGCTGATCGTTTTTCAGGAATTCTGCGGACAAGTCCAGCAGCCACGAACGCACCACGCTGCCGTGACGCCACATTTCGGTAATCGCGGCAAGATCGAGATCGAATTCGAATTTTCCCTTCATCATTCCCAATCCCTCGGCAAAGGCTTGCATCATGCCGTACTCGATACCGTTGTGGACCATCTTGACGAAATGCCCGGAACCCACCGGGCCGCAATGCAGCCATCCTTTGTCCGGCGCCGGCGCGAGCACTTTGAGGAAGGGTTCGAGGTGTGCTACCGCCTCCCGCGCACCGCCCACCATCAGCGCATATCCGTTCTCCAGCCCCCAAATCCCGCCAGACACCCCGGCATCGACGAAATGAATGCCCAGCGGCTCCAGCGCCGCCCCGCGTTTCATGGAATCCTTGTAGAAAGCGTTAGCGCCGTCCACCACCACATCTCCGCGCGCCAGCAATGGCACCAAGTGCTCCAGTGCCTGTTTGGTCGCATCGCCCGCCGGCAGCATCAGCCAGATGACGCGCGGCTTGTCTAACTCGCCCAGCAAATCGGGAATGGTCGCGCACGCCTTCAGACCGGTTTCGTGCGCCAGCTTGGCTGTCACCTCGTAGCTGCGGTTGAATGCTGCCACCTTCACCCCGCCGCGCGCCAAGCGGCGCGCCATGTTTGCGCCCATGCGCCCCAGTCCGATCATCCCGATTTCCATGTTCGCTCCTATTGTTGAGACAGATTATCGAGTATAGGCCAGCAGTCGATAATCGACCAGTTTTGATATACTGGGCTTATTCTATTTCAAAGTGTTTACATCGTGCCGACTACCAAACCACTCCAGATTCTATTCGCCACCTCTGAAATCCAGCCGCTGATCAAGACCGGCGGACTGGCCGACATCAGCGCATCGCTGCCCGCCGCCCTGCGCGAACAGGGCGCCGACGTGCGGGTACTGATTCCCGGCTATCCGGCGGTACTGGCCGGCGCATGGGATGTCCAGTCACTGTATTATTTCAACGATTTTTACGATTTCGGCGAAGTGCACCTGCTTTCCGCCACGCTGCCGGATACCGGCGTACCGCTGATCATTATCGAATATCCGGATTTCTACGAGCGTAGTGGCGGCCCTTACCAGGACGAGCTTAAAAACGACTGGCCCGACAACGCGCTCCGCTTCGCCCTGCTCGCAAGAGTTGCCGCATTTCTCGGCAGCGATCTCAGCCCGCTGGATTTCCGTCCCGATCTCATCCAGTGCAACGACTGGCAGGCAGGTCTGACGCCGGCTTACCTGCACTTCATGCCCGGGAAAAAACCACCCACCGTAATGACCATCCACAACCTGGCTTTTCAGGGCATTTTTCCGCCGGAAGTGTGCGAGGAAGTCGGTCTCCCGCCGGAAAGCTTCGATATCGCCGGGGTGGAATATTACGGCAACCTGTCGTTCCTCAAAGCGGGGCTGTTTTACGCCGACCACATCACCACGGTCAGCGCGCACTATGCCCGGGAAATCCAGCACGCCCCTCTCGGCTTCGGGATGCAGGGTTTGTTGCATGACCGGCGTGAGCAACTGACCGGCATTATCAACGGCATCGATACCCAGGAATGGAATCCGCTCAGCGATGTCAATCTCGCCTGCAACTACGACGACAGCAAGCTGGAAGGAAAAGCCGCCAACAAAAAAGCCCTGCAAGCCATGCTGGGACTGAGCGTAGACCCGGATATCCCGTTGCTCGGCACGGTCGGCCGCATCTCCTACCAAAAGGGGCTGGACTTGCTACTCGAAATCGCCCCGGCATTACTTGAAGAACCGGTGCAAATCGTCCTCTTGGGTACCGGCGAAGCCGCGATGGAACAGGCATTCGCCAAACTGACCCAGCAGCACCCCGGCAAAATCGCTGCCGTCATCGGCTTCGACGAAAAGCTGTCGCACCAGATCGAAGCCGGACTCGATCTTTTCCTGATGCCGTCGCGCTTCGAACCGTGCGGCCTGAACCAGATGTATAGCCAGCGTTACGGCACCCCGCCGCTGGTCCACGCCACCGGCGGACTGGTTGATACCGTCACCGATACCACCCCGGCCACGCTACGCGACAAAACCGCCACCGGCTTCATGTTCGACAAGATAAACGCCGTGGCCTTGCACGACGCTATCCAGCGGGCGCTGGAATGCTAT
>CALMWM010000531.1 GCA_937873435.1 uncultured Gallionellaceae bacterium | reverse complement strand
CCCGGCAGGGGCAAAGAGCCATGCGCGGCGATTTCGAATTGGCGTTAGCCCGCATTGAAAGAGACCGAAGCGGCGCGCCGATCAGGTTATTCCCATTCAGCCGCAGCTCCGCTTCGGCCACGGATCAGCCTAAAACCATTGTCATCGACCCATGCCTGTCATTTGGCCGACCCGTTATTTCCAGCGCGGCGATACCTACCGAAATAATCGTTGACCGTTTCCGCGCAGGTGATTCAGTCACAGAGATGGCAAAGGATTATGGCGTTGACGAAAAAGAAATCGAAGAAGCGCTCCGCTTCGAACAACGCCGCGCAGCCTGATTCCCCCATTCTTTTTATTGACCGCTGCGCCTGGAGCCAGCGTCTTGGTGAAGCGCTGGCAGCGCTTGGCGCTCCCTTCATCGTTCACCACGAAAAATTCGCCCCTAACGGCTCCGATGAAGAATGGCTTGAGGTGGTAGGCAGGGAAGGCTGGATCGCTCTGACTCGCGATAAAAATATCCGGCGCAAAGCCAATGAACTCGATGCGTACCGCCGACACGGCGTAATCGGTTTTGTCCTAGCGTCAGGCAATGCCTCGGCCGCCGATACTGCCGCGCTTGTCACAGCGCTCTACCCCAAAATAATCCGCAAGGCCAAGGCCACAAAACCGCCAGCCATGTTCTCGGTAACACTCGCCGGGGCAATCAACCCGATCAAGCTTTAACTCCACGACCATGCCCATTCTCGACTGGCTCAATAAAACCACGCCGTCAAAACCGCGCAAGCCGTCCCCTACCGGCTGCTGGAAGCGCAGAGCACCCACGGCGACGCCGGCGCCGACAACTGGCTGATCCAGGGCGACAATCTGGAAGCCCTCAAGGCCCTGCTCCCCACTCACGCCGGTCGAGTCAAATGCATCTACATCGACCCGCCCTACAACACCCGCTCCGCCTTCGAACACTACGACGACAACCTCGAACACAGCCAATGGCTGTCGCTGATCTATCCCCGCCTGGAACTGCTGCGCGAATTGCTGGCGGAAGACGGCAGCATCTGGGTGTCTATCGACGACAACGAGGCGCACTACCTGAAGGTGGTGATGGACGAGGTGTTCGGGCGGGGGAATTTTGTCGCGAATGTGATTTGGCAAAAAGTCTATAGCGAACGGATGGATGCGCGTGGATTCAGCGTCTCACATGACCATTTGCTGGTTTATCAAAAAACAGAACGATTTATGCCGCTTCAGCTTTCGAGGGATCAGAACGCGGCCCAGTTCGGCTTCTATGATAAAACCACAAACAAATACTATCGCCGTCGCTCTTTGAGAAAGGAAGGATCCGAGTCGTTACGACAAGACCGCCCTTCAATGTGGTATGCGATCTCTGCACCTGACGGCTTGGAAATCTGGCCGGTTAAACCTGATGGCACTGAGGGGCGATGGCGATGGAAAAAAGAAAATGTTCCCACGAACATGGATCAATTGGAATTCATCAAGAAAGATGAAGGTTGGGAAATCTATGTCAAGCAATACCTTGAAGAAAATCCTACTAGGCCGCCTGCCACCTTTTGGCCAACTGACGAGGCCGGGCACAACCATGAGGCTAAGTTAGAGGTTCGAGCATTTAATAATACAAGTGTTTTTGATACTCCAAAGCCTGAACGCTTGCTCAAGCGGGTACTCGAAATTGCCACCACCCCCAACGACCTCGTCCTCGACTCCTTCCTCGGCTCCGGCACCACTGCTGCGGTGGCGCACAAGATGGGGCGGCGCTGGATCGGCATCGAGATGGGCGAACATGCTCGCAGCCATTGTCTGCCGCGCCTGGAGAAAGTCGTCGCCGGGGAGCAGGGCGGCATCTCCCAGGCGCTGGGCTGGCAGGGCGGCGGCGGCTTCCGTTATTTTCAACTCGGCCAGCCGGTGTTTTTGGCGGACGGCGGGATCAACCCGGAAATCCGCTATGCGACGCTGGCGGCGTGGGTGTGGTATCAGGAGACCCGGACGCCGTGGCTGTACCCTCTCCCTAGCCCTCTCCCGCCTGCGGGAGAGGGAACGCCGCTCCCCTCGCCCACTTGTGGGAGAGGGGCCGGGGGAGAGGGTGGCCCGCCGCTTACCCCGTTGCTCGGCATCCACGAAGGCACCGCCTATTACCTGCTGTTCAACGGCATCCTCGGCGACAGGGGGCAACGCGCTGACTTCCGCGGTGCTGGCCGAGCTGCCGCCCCATGACGGGCCGAAGGTGATTTACGGCGAATCCTGCCGCCTCTCCGCCCCGCGCCTGGCGGCGAGCCGGATCAAGTTCAATCAGATTCCCTACGACATACGCGCCCGCTGAGGTAAAACGATGCCACTGGTACTGAAACGCTATCAACAGGAAGCCCTCGACACCCTGGCCCGTTTTTTCGACTTGGCGCGCGGGGCAACGGCGGAAAGCGGGCTGGACGCGGCTTTCCGCCAGACCATGCAGGAAATGGGCGCGGCAGCGGCGGAAATCCCGCCTTACGAATCGCAAGGGTTCGGCACTATGCCCTACGTGTGCATCCGCATCCCCACCGGCGGCGGCAAGACGCTGCTGGGCGCCCACGCGGTGGCTACCGCCGCCGCCCATTACACCGGCAGGGAACGCCCGCTGGCGCTATGGCTGTGCCCTTCCAACACCATCCGCAACCAGACCCTGAACGCACTGCGCCAACCCGGCCACCCCTACCGCGAGGCGCTGGAGGAACATTTCGGGGTGGATGGCCTGCGGGTGCTGGACATCACCGAATGCGAGCAGCTGCGGCCCCAGGATTTCGAGCTGAAAACCATCGTCGTGGTGGGCACCCT
>CALMWM010000530.1 GCA_937873435.1 uncultured Gallionellaceae bacterium | reverse complement strand
CGGCGGTGCCAGCATAGAGCAGCAGCCCGGAATAAAATATGATCGAAATCATACCGGCAAGCCCACTTGCTGTTGCAACAAAATCAATGTTTGCCCCTGCCGTTGCAATACGCCGTCCTTTTCCATTTCCGCCAGGGTACGGTAGAGCGCCTCGTGGCTTGCCCCCAATTCCGCTGCCCAACGGATAACCGGTTGGTCCAGCGTCACCCGGCCATCCTCGCCGCAATCCACCAAATAATGAACGACGCGCTTGCGCAGGCTTTTCAGCGCCAGCCGTTCCTGAGCCGCGCGTTGTTTGCGCAGGCTGCGGGACAGGCTGGCGATCCATTCCATCGCAAAACCGGGATCGTTAAGCAGACGCAGGCGCAAGGTCTCGGACGGCACATGCAAATAGGTTCCCGGCCGGGTGCAAATCGCATCGCAATGGTAGCGAGTGGTGAATATACTGGCTTCGGCAAAGAAATCGCCTTCACCGGCGCGCTGCAGGATAATCTCGCTGCCATCCGGCGTGCGGCGAACGAGCTGAACCTCCCCCTCGATCACGCGATAGACCGCATCCGCCACGTCGCCGTTACGGAAAATCGCCTGCCCCTTATCCATGCCGACTACCCGTGCAGCGATCGGGAATACGTCGGAGAATGGTTCCATTCATGCCCCCCTAACGATCATTGCGCTTTTCCCTCCCTGGCAGCGCGTCAATCCGCCGGATTATCGCACCAATGCCGCCGCCCACGAATCCTCCTGAAAAATCCAGTGGGATAGTGTGAAGTGGGCTGCTTAAGGTCAAGCCCACAAAAATAATAGGGGTTACCCCGATACCGCCGTCCCGGCTATGCCAATATCATCCCTGAAACTCATCAAGGCGAAAAATTTCAATATTCTGAAATGGATAGCGCAGCCAAGGATGGCGAGTCCAACTGCATTCACGTCACTCAATATCTGACCGGCATTGACCTGGGAAGCTGAAAATGGAATCAGTGAACGACCTGAAGGAACAACTAGCCAAGCTGGAAAAAGACCTGGCTGCGCAACGCCAGATCAACCAGGAGCTGAGGGAGCGCGTCGAACGCAGCATCAACGCTCCCGACGGCGCTTTGTTCGAGCACAATATCACCCTGCAAAAAAATGTGGCAACACGCACTCACGAGCTCGAACGCCTGAACGCCGAACTCCAGCGCATGATAGACGAGGCCAATCGGGCTCAGGAGGCCGCAGAACGGGCGAACCGCTCCAAAAGCATCTTCCTCGCCAACATGAGCCACGAACTGCGCACACCGTTGAACGCCATCATCGGCTACAGCGAAATGCTTCAGGAAGAAATCGAGGATCTGGGCAAAACCAGCCTCACCGCCGACTTGCAAAAAATCCATTCCTCCGGCAAACATTTGCTGGGACTGATCAACGACATCCTCGATCTTTCCAAGATCGAGGCCGGCAAGATGAGCCTTTATCTTGAGGATTTCGACGTTTCCGCAATGGTGGAAGAGGTTTGCACCACCATTCGGCCATTGATCGAGAAAAGCACCAACCGGCTGGAAATCCGCCAACAGGGCAATCTCGGCGAAATGCGTTCCGACCTCACCAAAGTACGGCAAATGCTCTTCAACCTGCTTTCCAATGCCAGCAAATTCACCGAAGGCGGCGTCATCACGCTCGGCATCGAGCGCACTAGCAGTGCCGGCGGCGATCGGCTGATATTCAGCGTTGCCGACAACGGCATCGGCATGACCGAAGAACAAATGGGACGGCTGTTTCAGGCCTTTACCCAGGCCGACGTTTCCACCACCCGGAAGTACGGTGGAACCGGTCTGGGGCTCACCATTACCCGGCGATTTTGCGAAATGATGGGTGGAGCCATCGAAGCGCGCAGCCAACATGGCAATGGATCGGTCTTCACCATCAACTTGCCGGCCCACCTGGCGGAACAAAAAACGGATGCGCCGGCGGTGCGGGAGAGCATTTCCCCATCCGGTTGCGGGGACGGCAGCTGCACCGTGCTGGTCATCGACGACGACCCGATGGTGTGCGAAATGATGCAACGTTTCCTCGCTGAAGACGGCTTTCGCGTCGTCACCGCCAATTCCGGCGATGAAGGCCTGGCGCTGGCGCGCAATCTCAAGCCATGCGCGATCACGCTCGACGTGATCATGCCCAGCATGGACGGCTGGGCCGTGCTCAACGCGCTGAAAAACGATCCCGAACTGGCGGATATTCCGGTGATCATGCTGACCATCGTCGACGACAAGAGTATGGGTTATGCCTTGGGCGCCGCCGATTATCTGGTCAAACCCTTGAGCCGGGAGCGCTTGAGAAGCGTACTCGAACGCTATCGACCGGATAACGGCGACAAGCGCGTGCTGCTGGTGGAAGACGACGCCACCACACGCGACATGACCCAACGGATGCTGGAAAAGGAAGGCTGGTTCGTCACCTCTGCGGTAAACGGCGTGGACGGACTGGCACAAGTTGCGGAAAACCCGCCCGGACTGATCCTGCTCGACCTGATGATGCCCGAGATGGACGGTTTTCAGTTCGTCCTGGAGCTGGAAAAACACCAGGAATGGCGCGCCATTCCGATCCTCGTCGTCACTGCCAAGGATTTGACCCTGGAAGACCGGCGCCGCCTCAACGGCCATGTCGAACGGATTATGCAAAAGGGCGCTTACCGGCGCGAGGATTTATTGAAAAATGTCCGTGAACTGGTTCACACCCGGCGCACCTGCGCCGCGTAGGAACGACCTCCCGGTCGCGAATTCAGTGGTTCGCGACCGGAAAATCGTCCTACATCAAGAAGTGAAACAAGAT
>CALMWM010000529.1 GCA_937873435.1 uncultured Gallionellaceae bacterium | reverse complement strand
GACGAAGTTTTCAACCACCGTCTGCTACCCTCCGACCAGATCACCCACATCGACGCGCTGATGCGCGAAAACCGCACCCAATTGCTGCTGGCCAACATGCACGACCCGCGCAAGCCGGAAAGCAAGCTCCACGACCATCCCATCGCCAAGCATCTCGACCAGGTCGAGGCGAACATTGCCGAGATCGGCGAGATATGGAAAACCTACACCACCAGGGAACTGCCTGCGGATGAAAAGCTCCTCGCCGACAAATTCACCGAGGATCGCGCCCGTTTCGTCAAGGAAGGCCTGAAACCCACCATCGAACTGTTCCGCCAGGGTAATTACAACGAAGCCGCCACCCTCATCGTCAAAACGGTCAATCCGACCTATAGCGCCGCCAACGCGGATGTCGCTGCGTTGATCAAGTTTCAGCAACAGGAAGCGCGCCAGGAATTCGACCAGGCCCAGCAGAATTTTGCCCGGCTACGCCAGATCGTGGTGTTCTGGGTCGCCGGCGGCATCCTGATGGCCAGCCTGATTGGCCTGTTGATGATCCGTGCCATCGCCGTTCCGCTACGCGCGGCGGTGGGCTATTTCGACAAGATTTCGCAGGGTTTCTACGACAACCGCATCGAGGTGAAAAACCAGGATGAAATCGGCAAGGTGCTCAACGCACTGCGCTCGATGCAGATCAAGCTGGGCTTCGACATCAATGACGCCAAGCGGCGCGCCGACGAATCGTCGCGCATCACCAATGCGTTGGACAACGCTTCCACTGGGATCATGATCGCCGACAACGACCTCCACATCATTTACGTGAACAAGTCGGTGCAAACCATGCTCAAACATGCCGAGGCCGACATCCGCAAGGAACTCCCGGCATTCAGCGCCGACAGCCTGGTCGGCGCCAATATCGACAATTTCCATAAAAACCCGTCGCACCAGCGGCAGTTGCTGAAGTCCTTCACCAACACTTACAAGGCCACCATCAAGATCGGCGGACGCACCTTCCGCCTCTCCGCCAACCCGGTATTCAACGCTTCCGGGCAGCGCCTGGGCGCTTCGGTAGAATGGATAGACGCCACCGATGAAGTGAAAATCGAGGACGAAGTGAAGACCATCGTGCAGTCGGCGGTAGCAGGCGACCTGTCGCAGCGCATCGTGGTGGACGGCAAGGAAGGCTTCATGAAGGTACTGGCCGAAGGCATCAACAATCTCACCGGAGTTGCCGAGGAAGTCATCGACGATGCGGTGCAGGTGATGGAAAGCGTCTCCAGCGGCGACCTGACCCACACCGTGAGCCGCGAGCAGCAAGGCATGTTCAAGCGCCTCAACGATGCGGTCAACGGCACTGTCGGAAAGCTTTCCAATACCATCACGGATGTCCGCAACGCCGCGGATTCGTTGTCCGGCGCCGCCGAGGAAATCAGCGCCACCTCGCAAAGCCTGAGCCAGGGCGCCAGCGAACAAGCCGCCAGCGTGGAGGAAACCAGTGCCTCGATCGAGCAGATGTCGGCCTCCGTCAGCCAGAACGCAGGTAACGCCAAGATCACCGACGGGATGGCCTCGCAAGCGGCCAAACAGGCCACCGAGGGCGGCGGAGCGGTGAAGCAGACGGTTGCCGCGATGAAACAGATTGCCAACAAGATCGGCATCATCGACGACATCGCCTACCAGACCAACCTCCTCGCGCTCAACGCGGCAATCGAAGCGGCACGCGCCGGCGAGCACGGCAAGGGCTTCGCGGTGGTGGCGGCGGAAGTGCGCAAGCTGGCCGAACGCAGCCAGGTGGCGGCGCAGGAAATCTCCGAAGTAGCCAGCTCCAGCGTGGAACTGGCGGAACATGCCGGAAAATTACTGGACGAGATGGTACCGTCGATCAGCAAGACTTCCGACCTGGTGCAGGAAATCGCCGCTGCGTCGGACGAACAATCCTCCGGCATCGGCCAGATCAATTCCGCGATGGATCAGCTCAACCAGACCACCCAGCAGAATGCTTCGGCATCGGAACAACTGGCGGCCACCGCCGAGGAAATGAGCGGCCAGGCCGAGAAACTGCAACAAATGATGGCATTTTTCAAGCTCGATGCGGCAAACCCGAGACAGTTTGCGCCTGCGGAAAAAGGCGCACCCGTCGCCCGGAAACCGGCAGCTGGGCAGTTGTCCGGCGTCACGGCGCCGAATGAGCGCGATTTCGTCAAGTTTTAGGCGGGCAGCGCGTATCTGCACGCAAAGCGTTTCCGTTAGCGTTTACCCGCCATGTACGACCAGCCACCGCCGGGCTCGCATCCCCGGCGGTAGCTTTTTTGTTCCGGCTTCGCCGGTATAGGAGAACACAATGGGTGCAATCGTGCAGGCGAAGCAGGAAACCGCGATCGCCGCCGTCGAGGAAAACCAGGGGCAGTACCTGACATTCGCGCTGGCGGGGGAAATGTTCGCCATTCCCATCCTCAACATCAAGGAAATCATCGAATACGGCCAACTCACCAGCGTGCCGATGATGCCGTCCTTCATCCTCGGCGTGATCAACCTGCGCGGCAGCGTGGTGCCGGTGGTGGATATGGCGGCGCGTTTCGGGCGGAAATCCGCCGGGATTACCCGGCGCACTTGTATTGTGATTATCGAAATCGACAGCGACGGCGAAAAACAGGATGTCGGCATCATGGTGGACTCGGTCAGCGAAGTGCTCGAAATCCCCCGCTCCGAGATCGAGCCGCCCCCCTCCTTTGGCGCCAGAATACGGGCCGATTTCATCCAGGGCATGGGGAAAATCGCGGGTAAATTCGTGATCATTCTCGATGTCGACAAGGTGCTATCGATCGAAGAAATGGCACAACTTGGTCAAGCAGGCGATACCGCAAAGGATGCGCTGACATCACCCGAAACACTTGGCTGACCCCCCTGGAAAGTCCATGAACACCACCATCAGCGACCAGGAGTTCAGCCAGTTTCAGAAACTGATTCACCAACTGGCCGGCATTCATCTATCGCGCGAAAAAAAAGCCATGGTATGCGGACGCCTGGCAAAGCGCCTGGAGCAGCACGGCCTAGACACCTATGGCGAATATTTCCAGTTGCTCACCGCAGCCAGCAACGCGGCGGAACTGCAAGTGGCGGTAGACTTGCTCACCACCAACGAAACCTATTTCTTCCGCGAACCCAAGCATTTCACCTTCCTGCGCGACAAAGCGCTGCCCGCCCACAAACCCGGGCGGGCTTTCCGAGTCTGGAGCGCGGCCAGTTCCAGCGGCGAGGAAGCCTACAGCGTCGCGATGCTGCTTGCCGACCATTTCGGCGATGCACCCTGGGAAGTGGTGGGTTCGGACATCAGTTCGCGCGTGCTGGACAAAGCCCGCAGCGGCCACTACCCGCTGGAGCGCACCGATGGGATTTCGCGCGAACACCTGTCGCGCTACTGCCTCAAAGGAGTCGGCCCGCAGCACGGCACCCTGCTGATCGAGCGTAAATTGCGCGAGCGGGTGAATTTCCTGCAAGTCAATTTGAGCAAGGATCTCCCTGCGCTGGGCGAATTCGACCTGATCATGCTGCGCAACGTGATGATTTACTTCAATCTCGACACCAAACGCCAAGTGGTGCAACGCATCCTTCCGCTGCTCAGGTACGGCGGGCATTTCCTGATCGGCCATTCGGAAACTCTGAACGGCGTGGCCGACGGCCTGCGTATGCTGTCGCCCTCCATTTACCAGAAACTCTAAGCGATGAAACAAACTGTCAAGAATTCGCCCATCGAGATTTACCTGCTGCCGGGCGAAATCCATTTCGCCGATGCGAATACGCGCATCCATACCGTGCTGGGGTCCTGCATTTCGATTTCCCTGTGGCACCCGCAGCAGCGCTACGGCGGCATGTGCCATTTCATGCTGCCCAGCCGCGGAAAAGCGGGGAATGGCACTTTAGACGGGCGCTACGCCGACGAAGCGGTGCAACTGCTGGTGCGCGAAACCACGAAGGCCGGTACGCTCCCCGCCGCCTACCAGGTCAAACTGTTCGGAGGCGGCAACATGTTTCACGCCGCGAACAAGGAGAAAACTTTCAATATCGCCAGCGACAACATCGGCGCAGCGCGAACGCTGCTGGATAAGGCCGGCTTCCGCATCCAGGCCGAGGACGTGGGCGGCAGCGGTCATCGCCGGATTATTTTCGATCTGAGCGACGGCAATGTGTGGGTTCGCCATGAACAAATAGTGCTGGCGCATCCGGCTGTCAAACGACGAATCAAGACGGCACGCTGATGGAAAAGATCAAGGTGATGGTGGTGGACGATTCCGCCGTGGTGCGCCAGGTGATGCAGGGCATCCTCGACCGTGAGCCGGACATCACTGTAATCGGCGCGGCTTCCGACCCCCTTTTCGCCATTGACCGGATGGCCAAACAGTGGCCTGACGTGATCGTCCTCGACATCGAGATGCCGCGCATGGATGGCATCACTTTCCTGAAAAAAATCATGGCCGAACGCCCCACGCCGGTGGTGATCTGTTCGCACTTGGCAAAACACGGTTCGCTGGTGATGATGCAGGCGCTCGAAGCCGGTGCGGTGGAGTTCATCACCAAACCGCAAGCCGGAATCAAGCATTTTCTCGAAGAAACCTCCAGCGAACTGGTCGCGGCGGTACGAGCGGCCGCCCAGGCCAACGTCAAACAGCTGAAACGTGCTGCGCCACAACAAGTGGCCCCCAAGCTGAATGCCGACGCCATCCTCCCCCCGCCGCTCGGACGTGCGGTCAGCCACACCAGCGCACGCATCGTCGCCATCGGCACTTCCACCGGCGGCACGCAAGCGCTCGAAAGCGTGCTCACCGCCCTGCCGCGCGGCTGCCCGGGGATAGTTATCGTGCAGCACATGCCGGAAAGATTCACCGCCGCCTTCGCGGCCCGCCTCAACGATCTATGCCGCATCGACGTGCGCGAAGCGCAAAACGACGACCGGGTGCTCCCCGGACTCGCCCTGATCGCGCCGGGCGGCAAGCACATGCTGCTCAAGCGCAACGGCCCCGGCTACCAGGTCGAGATCAAGGAAGGCCCGCTGGTCAACCGCCACCGCCCCTCGGTGGATGTACTGTTCCGTTCGGTGGCAAAATACGCCGGCAAGAACGCCACCGGCATCATCATGACCGGCATGGGCGACGACGGCGCCCGCGGACTCCTGGAAATGCGCGATGCGGGCGCAACCACTTATGCCCAGAACGAGGAAACCTGCGTGGTGTTCGGGATGCCCAAGGAAGCCATCAAACTGGGTGCAGCCTGCAAGGTACTTCCCTTGCAGGAAATCCCGCTAGTCATTACCCACAACTGACTGAAAATATCATATCCTTACGTATACAATTAAAGAAACATATTTGACACATTAATTAATTCCGCCGCCAGGAAATTCTGCCAGGCACTGCCCCACGGCTAGAAAATGGAGAAGGACAAACATGACTGAAAGTGCGACTTCTTCTTCCTTGTCGCCGGCCACCCCGCCGACGGTGCTGTGCATCGACGATGAAGCCAACATCCTGTCCTCGCTCAAACGTCTGTTCCGCCCCCACGGCTACCGCATCCTGACTGCCGACGGCGGATCTGCCGGGCTTGCATTGCTGGAACAGGAAGCGGTGGACGTGGTGGTATGCGACATGCGGATGCCCGGCATGAGCGGTGCCGAGGTGCTGGAACAGGTGCGCCTGCGATCGCCGGAGACGGTGCGCATCCTGCTCACCGGCTACGCCGATGTCAGCTCCACTATCGCCGCCATCAATCGCGGCGAAATCTACCGCTACATTTCCAAGCCGTGGGACGACAACGAAATCCTGCTGACCGTGCGCGACGCGCTGGAACGCAAGCTGCTGAAGGCCGAGAAACAGCGTCTCGAAGCCCTTACGCTGCGCCAGAACGAAGAGTTGAAGGAACTTAACGCCAGTCTTGAAGAAAAGGTTCGGCAGCGTACCGAGGCATTGCACCAGGCAATGGAGCAGCTTTCGGCGACACACGAAAAACTGAAAAAAGGTTTTTATACCTCGATTCAAGTTTTTGCCAACTTGATGGAATTGCGCGAAGGCTCGATGGCCGGCCATTCGCGGCGCGTTGCCGAATTGTGCCGCGGACTGGCAAAAAAAATGGGGCTGCCGGCGACGGACACCCAGGATCTGGTCGTCGCCGCACTGCTGCACGACATCGGCAAAATCGGCCTGCCCGACTACATGCTGGTCAAGCCGTTCAGCAATTTGACCAACGAGGAACGTGCCGAGTACATCAAGCATCCGACCAAGGGCGCGGCGGCATTGATGGCACTCGACCAGCTGGCTAACGCCGCGAACCTGGTGCGCTGCCACCACGAACGCTATGACGGGCAGGGTTATCCCAATCGCCTGAGCGCGTTGAACATCCCCCAGGGCGCGCGTTTGCTGGCGGTGGCGAACGACTTCGATGCGCTCCAGGCAGGACGGCTGGTACCCAAGAAATTGAGCCGGAACGGCGCGCTCAACCTGATTATTGAAGGCCGCGGGACGCGCTACGATCCGGCTGTGGTGGACGCCTTCGCCGACCTGGTCAGCAAGGTGCCGGAAGCGGAATACAACGGGCCGGAAGTGCTGCTGACGAGTGCGCAGCTACAGGCCGGGATGGTCCTGACGCGCGACATCGTGACGCGCGACGGACTGCTTTTGCTGGCGCGGGAGTATGTGCTGGATAACTCGCTGATCGAACAGATCCGTAATTTCGAACGAGCGGATGGCCATGTTTTGACCATCAACGTCCGTCCTTCCGAATAATTCGGTATTCACCCGGTTCGAGCGAGGTTCTGGAGCCGGGTCGCCAACCATTCGCAAACGTCGTTGAATAAGGGAGGATGTATGAAGATCGAACAAAGTTACTGGACTGCCGAGGCTGACTGGGAAACCGAAAAATCTTCCTCCCTGGATGGAACGGGATCGGTCGTCCTGCTTTTCGGCAGCGCGGCAGCACTGCAAGATAATGCCCGGCTTGCGGAAGTGCGAGCGCGCTATCCGGGAGCGCCGCTGGTCGGCTGTTCGACCGCAGGGGAAATCTGCGGCACGCGGGTTCGCGACGATTCCCTGACGGCGACGGCGATCCGCCTCGAACATGGCGAGATCAAACTGGCAAGCGTCGAGGTCGGCGAATCCGGCGACAGTTTCCATGCGGGGCAAAGCCTGGCACAGGCATTGCCCGCACAGGGGCTGGTGCATGTGATCGTGCTGTCGGACGGCCTGAAAGTGAACGGCACGGAACTGGCGCGCGGACTGCGCGACAACCTGCCCCACAATGTGACCGTCACTGGCGGGCTGGCGGGCGACGGCACGCGCTTCCAGCACACCCTGGTGTGCGCCGACGGCAAGCCGGGCGAGGGAATCATCGCAGCGTTGGGGTTCTACGGCGAACGCCTCAAGGTCGGCTACGGCTCTCTCGGCGGCTGGGATTCCTTCGGCCCGGAACGCCTGATTACCCGCTCCAAGGGCAATATTCTGTACGAACTGGACGGCCATTCCGCGCTCGAACTCTACAAGGAATACCTGGGCCAGCATGACGCCGGGCCAGCCGAGGCGCTGCTGTTTCCGCTGGCGTTACGCAGCGGCGATGAGGGCTACGGGCTGGTGCGCTCCGTGGCGGCGGTCAACGAGGACGATCAAAGCATGACCTTCTTCGGCGACATGCCGGAGGGCAGTTATGCCCGCCTGATGAAGGCCAATTTCGACCGTCTCGTCGATGGCGCGGCGGGTGCGGCGCACGCCGGTTTCGAGACGCTCGGCTCGATCGAGCCAGAACTGGCCATACTGGTCAGTTGCGTAGGGCGCAAATTGGTGCTGAAGCAGCGCATCGAGGAGGAAGTGGAAAGCGTGCGCGAGGTGCTGGGGGAAAATACCGTGCTGACCGGCTTTTATTCCTACGGCGAAATTTGTCCGCACGGCGCCATCACCAAATGCGAGCTGCACAATCAAACCATGACGATCACGACTTTCTCGGAGCGGTAGCCATGCATCGTTTGCTGGAGCGCCAAATCAAGCGTTTTTTCGGCGATCCCGCCGCCTTGCCGCCGGAGATAGCGGCGCTCGCGGCGGCGGTCGACGAAGCATATGCTGCTGCCGATGCCGACCGGCTGATGATCGAACGTTCCCTCGATCTGATGTCGAAGGAATTGACCGAAACCAACAACGATCTGCGCCGCCAGCTTACCGAACGCAATCAGGTGGAAAAACTGCTGCTCAATGAAAAGGAAGAGCAGAAAGCACTGATCAAGAAACTGGAAGACGCCCACAACCAGTTGCTGCAATCGGAAAAAATGGCTTCCATCGGCCAACTCGCGGCGGGGGTCGCGCACGAAATCAACAACCCCATCGGCTATGTCAATTCCAACCTCGGCACTTTGCGCACCTACTTCGATCAATTGCTGACGGTACTAAGCACCTACGAAACGCTGGAGTCGACCTGCGAGCCGGCCAAGCTGGCGCAGATCAGCGCGGTGAAAAAGGAAATGGAACTGGAATTTCTCAAGGAAGACATTCTCGCCTTGCTCAAGGAATCCGGCGAGGGCATCCAGCGCGTCAAGCAGATCGTCCAGGATCTCAAGGATTTTTCCCATGTCGACGAGGCGGAATGGCAACAGGCCGATCTTCACCACGGCCTCGACAGCACGCTCAACGTGGTACACAACGAAATCAAGTACAAGGCCGACGTGGTCAAGGAATACGGCGACATTCCCCGCGTCGAATGCCTGCCATCGCAGATCAACCAGGTATTCATGAACCTGCTGGTCAATGCCGCCCATGCCATGGACGAAAACAAACGCGGACTCATCACCATCCGCAGCGGCATGACCGGGGATGAAGTTTGGGTGGAAATCGCCGACGACGGCAAGGGCATCCCGCCGGAAAACCTCAACCGCATTTTCGATCCCTTTTTCACCACCAAGCCGGTAGGCAAAGGCACCGGCCTGGGCTTGTCGCTGTCCTACGGTATTATCGAAAAACACCATGGCAGAATCGAGGTTCATAGCGAAGTCGGCCAGGGTACGACTTTCCGCATCTGGCTGTCGGTCGGCGGACCCGGTGTTTCTACTGACCAGGTGCAATAGGATTGAAATATCGGCGGGGGTTTTCAACCACGACACATGATTGGATGAACAGGAAAATTTGCTGCACAGAAAGATCTGGATATGAACAGCAACCATGACAATTCAGCGAGCGGCAGGCTTCAGCGCCTGCTACGCCTGTCGTTGGGCAAAAAATTTGCCCTGGCTTTCGCACTGTTGTTGCTGCTGGCGATGGGGAATCTGCTAGTTTCCGAGTATCTTTACAACAGCATTGTCGATGCCTCCGGCATCATCAACGAAAGCGGCCGGTTACGCTTCCTCAGCCAGAAAATCGCTTACCGCGCGACACGGTTTTCCCAGGAAGAGCAAGGCGGAGAAGTCTTGCAGGGGCTGCTGGAAAACTACGAGGAGAAACTGGCGGAAATCGAGCGTAGCGTCGCGAGCCTGCCAGATGCGATTCTGCGGGAAAACCAGGAGATTTACCGGCTGGCGGGGGGATTGCGCGACGACTGGCGTTCCTTTCGGGAAGCCGGGGAAACGCTGCTGCACAAGGATACGCCCGCAACCCGGCGTCTGGCACTGGAACGCATCCACCAGAATGCGGACCTCATGCTCAACGGCGCGGACAAACTGGTCAATGCGCTGACCCTTGCCGTCGCACAGGCACACCGGCGTATCGATATTATCGTTACGGTGGTGTTTGTACTTGAAGTGCTTTTTCTCGGCCTGCTGTTCCTGCTGATCCTGTACCGCATCACCCGGCCGATCACCCATGTTTCGCGTTTGTTCACCCGTTTCGCCGCAGGTGAGCACAACTTGCGTTACCAGTTCGATTCGTTTGACGAAATCGGCGATCTGGTTCGCTCCTTCAATCAGACCACGGAGCGGATGGCCGCCCTGATCGGCGAGATGGGGCGGTTGACGGCGATATTCGAGGCCACGCCGGATTACGTCGGCACCGCCACGCCGGATCGCAAGCTGCTCCATATCAACCGCGCCGGCCGGAAAATGCTGGGCATAACCGCGGATGAAGACATTTCGGCGCTGACCATCGCGGATGTTCATCCCGCCTGGGTGGCGGAAGCGTTGGGCAAGGTGGCTATGGAGAGCGCGGCGCGCGACGGCGTGTGGCAGGGCGAGAGCGTCTTGCTGAGCCGCGACGGGCACGAAATCCCGGTTTCCCAGGTGGTCATCGCACATCAGGCCGCCGATGGGACGGTGACGTATTTTTCCACGGTCATGCGGGATATTTCCGAGCGCATCGCCATGGAAACGCGCCTGGCGGAAAGCCGGAAAAAACTCGACGAGATCATGGGGTCGCTCAACGACGTAGTTTGGTCGATCTCGGCCGATAGCCACCAGACGATCTACATCAGCCCGGCGGTGACAAGGGTCTATGGACGAGCAGTACAGGCATTCTACGACAACCCCGCCCTGTGGGTGGAGATGGTGCACCCCGACGATCACCAACGGGTGCGGCCCTTCCTTGATGAACTGCTGATCAAGGGCGAACTGGAAATGGAATACCGCATCATCCGCACCGACGGCGAGGTGCGTTGGATGCATGACCGTGCGCGCGTGATTGTCGATGCCGC
>CALMWM010000528.1 GCA_937873435.1 uncultured Gallionellaceae bacterium | reverse complement strand
GGCGGTTTGGGGTCGGGGAGGGCGAAGCCCTGACTGGGGCGGCGGCGCGCGAAATGTTTCATCGACACGGTCTGGCCGGCGCGGAACTGGGGGCGGTCGAAAACCGTGTGGAATCTGGTTTCGCTCCTCTCCCCCCAGGTTTGTACCCCGAAGCGCCAGGGTTCTATGCCTTCGTTCCAGTCGGAGCGTACGAAGCTGTAATCGCCGTCGAGGCGGGCGCTGGCGAAAAGGAAATGATCTTCCTTGCAGGAGGCGGGCGCGAGCAGGGGATCGATCTGCGCCCGCCCCTGCGCATCGGTCTTGCCGCTCCACAATGGATTGCCGTCGCAATTCGAAACCCGCACATCCGCACCCGCTGCCGGTTTGCCGGAATCCAGGTAGGTTACCCACACTAACCCGTTGTCGCGCCCGTGTTTCAGGTGCACGGCCAGGTTGGTCACCAGCACCGAGGCGCGCACGTACATCGGTTTGGGCGTAGCAAGCAGCGCCGCGCCGAGCAGGCGGCTTTCGATTTCGACGATGTGGTAGCCGGGTTTGGCCAGCGGTATCCCGACTACTTCGAATTCCGCGCTGCCGCCGGGCTTGGGCAATTCGGTGCGGGTCACGCCGGGGCGCTGGCCGAGAAAGCTCAGCTCGCGGGCGTAATAGGGATCTTCGAACTTTTCCTCCTTGCCGTCGCGCAGGAGTTTCACGGATTTGGTCTGGCGTTCGAACTTGGCGAGCGAGCGCATCGCGGCGATCACGTCGGCGTCCTCGCTCAGATGTTGTTCGGCGAAACGGTGGCTGCCGGGCAGCACCAACCCTGCGGTCTTGAGTTTGGGCTCGACGTTGCGCAGCGTGACCGGCAGCACGCCGCCTTCATTGAGTTCGACGATGCCGAAGCTGCCGGGAAATTTGGCGAGCGGCGGCAGCCCGCCGCTACGGAACTTGAGCGGGAACGCGGCGGCATTGCTCAAGGGGCGTCCGGCATCGTCCTTGATCCCGGCGGGCAGTTCCAGCCGCAATTCGGCATCCTGCGGAAAGGGGCCGGGGAAAACCACCGAATCGCGGGTGGCCTGGCGGTTGTCGCTGTCGGCATCCTTGGGGCTGCGTGTGCCTTCCGGGGTAACGATGCGGATTTTTTGCAACAGCTTGGCGTCGGCGAAAGCGCTGAAGCGCACGGTCACTGCGGAAAGCGGCGAACAAGGCGCGTTGGATTTTTCGCGCTCGCAACTGAGTTCGGCGCGGAACGGCTGGCGCACCGTGTAAACGAAGCTTTCCTCCTTGAGCGATTTCGTCCCGTTGGCGGCTGCCACGCCCTTGCCCCACACCAGCTTCATTTTCACGCCGGGCGGCAGGCGTTCGGCGCAGGCCAGCACCAGCGCGTCCGCGCCGAAGTTGCCGGGGACGCGGGAAAGAACTTCACGGCGCAGTTGGTCAGGCAACAGCCGCACCGCAATCCGGTTGCCCACTCCGTCGGCTTCGCACCACAGGCTTGTTTCCAGGGACTCGCGGGTGACGGCGCCGCCGCTGTTGATCACGAAAGCCTGATCCTCTTCCACCATCGCACTGGGACGCGGATACAGCGCGTAAGGCCGGGGCGGGCCGGCGAAAAATTCGAAACGCTTGCGTCCGCTCAACGCTTCCCCGTCGAGCGCCGCGACATCGGAACGCAAGGTGAAGTCGCAGCGCTCCCCCGGCTGCAACTGGCGTGCCAGTTGCCACGTCCAGATGCGCGTATCCACCCAACGGCCCTCGCCTTGCACCATCCCGCAATCCACGGCGAAGGGCGCCGGCGCGCCGGTTTCTCCCGCTTTCACCATGTCGGCGCTGAACTCGGCGGTCGCCCGCGTCTGGCCGAAGATCGCTCCCTGCGGGGAAAACTGCCGCACCGTCGCGGCGTATCCCGCAATGGTTTGCAGAAGGAAAAACGCGACGACGAACGGCAGCAGTTTTTTCATGGCGGTAAACCCGGCAGGTTGAGGGGGCAAAAAGGATTCTACTTGGAAGCTCGGCGGGAGGCAGCGGGGTTTTCCCCTAAATTGGCGATGGGTTGGCAAAATTTGAAATTTTTCTTGACAACACATAACCACATAACTAATCTCATGGTTATGAAGTCCGCTTACACCCAAACCATTCCGCCCGCCTGGCAAGCCATGTCCAAGGTGTTTACCGCCTTGGGCGACGAGCACCGCCAGCGCATCCTGCTGTTGTTCGAGCGCGGCGAACGGCTCAACGTCGGCCAGATCGTTGATGCGTCGCCCTTGTCGCGTTCGGCCATCGCGCACCATCTACGGGTGTTGCGCGAAGCGGGGGTGCTGCATTCGGAGAAGGTCGGCAAGGAGGTGTATTTCTGGATCGATGCCGGATTCGTGGCGCAGGCGATGCAGAACGTGCTGGACTATATTCGGGAAAATTTGTGATTTTTTTGGCATAACGTAACCATGTGACTAATTATGTAGTCGAGAAAGGGCGGCAAATGTTCAAGAACATCGTGAAACGCTTCATCGGCCTGTTGCTCAAGTTGTTGTTCCGTCTGCGCCTGACCGGCGACCTCCGGCAATTCGAAGCCGAGCGCCTGCTGATCATCGCCAACCACGAATCCTTTCTCGACGGCATCCTGCTGGGGGTGGCGCTGCCGCTGGACCCGGTGTTCGTGGTGCATACCTCGGTGGCGCAAAACTGGATTTTCCGCGTGGTGTTGTCCCTGGTGGACTACTTGGCGGTGGATCCGACCAGCCCGCTGGCGCTCAAGAAAGTAATCAAGCTGGTGGAATCGGGGCGCCCGGTGGTGATCTTCCCGGAGGGGCGGATTACCCAGACCGGCAGCCTGATGAAGGTCTACGACGGCCCGGCTTTCGTTGCCGCGAAAACCGGCGCAACCGTGGTGCCGGTGCGGCTGGACGGCGCGGCGCGCTCCTATTTCAGCCGCTTGTCGGGCAAATATCCGCACCAGTTGTTTCCGCGCATCACCCTCACCATTCTGGAAAGCACTTCCATTCCCATGCCCGAAGCAGCCAGCGCCAAGCAGCGGCGCCGAATGGCAGGGGAGGCGCTGCGCCGCATCATGCAGAAAATGCTGTTCGCCTCGACCCCGGTGCAGACCCTGTATTCCGCCTTTCTCGATGCGCTGGAGATCTACGGGCGCGGCTACCGCCTGGTGGAGGACATGAAACAGGTGGAATATTCCTACGGCGATTTGCTCAAGATGTCGCTGGCGCTGGGGCGGCTCGTCGAAAAGGAAACCCGGCCGGCGGAAAACGTCGGCGTGCTGCTGCCCAACCTCGCCACCACGCTGGGGCTGATCATCGGGATGGGCGTATTCCGCCGCGTCCCGGCCATGCTCAACTACACGGCGGGCAGCGAGGGGATGCAAAACGCCTGCGTCGCCGCCGGCATCCGCACCATCGTCACCTCGCGCCAGTTCCTCCAGGCGGGCAAGCTGGAAGAGAAAGTCGGCGCGCTGAAAAACCTGAATATCCTCTACCTGGAGGATTTACGGGAAAAATTCACCCTGGCCGACAAGCTGTGGCTGATCGCCTATGCGTCGCGTTTCCCGCGTAGCGTGGCGCAGCAGAACGACCCGGAAGCGCCGGCGGTGGTGCTGTTTACTTCGGGTTCCGAGGGCAAGCCCAAAGGCGTGGTGCTGTCGCACCGGGCGATCATTTCGAATATCGCCCAAATCCGCGCGGTGATCGATTTTTCGGTGGACGACAAGCTCCTCACCGCGCTGCCGATCTTCCATTCCTTCGGCCTGACCGCCGGCACGCTGATGCCGGTGCTGACCGGCGCCAAATTATTCCTCTACCCCTCGCCGCTGCATTACCGCATCATCCCCGAAGTGATCTACGACCGGAACTGCACGGTGCTGTTCGGCACCAGCACCTTCCTCGGCAATTACGCCAAATTCGCCCACCCCTACGACTTCTACCGCCTGCGCTACGTCATCGCCGGCGCGGAAAAGCTCGCCGACACGGTGCGCGAAACCTGGTTCGAAAAGTTCGGATTGCGCATCCTGGAAGGCTACGGCGCCACCGAAACCGCGCCGGTGCTGGCGGTAAACACGCCGATGGCCTACCGCACCGGCACCGTCGGGCAACTCCTGCCCGGCATCGAGGCGCAACTGCTGCCGGTGTCCGGCATCGCGCAAGGCGGCATCCTGCATGTGCGCGGCCCCAACCTGATGTCCGGCTATTACCGATTTGAAAAGCCCGGCGTGATCGAGGCGCCGGCTTCCGACCAACTGGGCGCGGGCTGGTACGACACCGGCGACGTGGTGACCCTGGACGCCGATGGGTTCGTGCGCATCCAGGGGCGGGTCAAACGCTTCGCCAAAATCGCCGGAGAAATGGTCTCGCTGGAAGTGGTGGAGAAAATCGCCGCCGCCGCTTCGCCCGGTGGCCAACACGGCGCCAGTT
>CALMWM010000527.1 GCA_937873435.1 uncultured Gallionellaceae bacterium | reverse complement strand
CGCACCGCCGGGGCGAGCTGGACGCTTCCGCCGGCGGACGAGAGCTGATCGACCCGGCAAGCGTTCGCCTCAGGGAAACGGCTGGCGATATGGAACATATCCAGCGTGGTCATCACGCTGGAGGGGGTGGAACCGGGTTCGACGATCAGGGCAATCGCAGTCATGGCAGTTTCGGCATGTTTTTTGTCAATTATGCCACTTCATGGGCCAAGCCGGATGCGCCACCATGCGCTTTCCCTCGACCCTTTCCAAAGGAGCTATTCCATGAAACTGATCGCGAGCATTCTCATTTTGTTGCTGCATACCTCGCTGGCATTCGCGGATACCCCGCCGCCCACCCTGTTGCAGATCGTCGGCGCAACCCAGGAACGCGCCCGGCTGTCCGACAGCACGCTGGTCATCATCGACGCCCAACGCGAATATGTCGACGGCAAACTGGCGCTGCCTGGCATCGGGGATACGCTGGCCGCTGCGGCCAAACTGCTGGCGCGCGCCCGGGCGGCGGGCACGCCGGTGGTGCATGTGGTGCATCGCGGCGGCGGCGCGCTGTTCGACCCGCACGGCGCTTATTTCGAAATCGCGGCGCCACTGACGCCGCGGGCAGGCGAAAGCGTCGTGCAAAAAACCTTGCCCAATGCCTTTGCCGGGACGAATCTGGCGGACGTGCTGGTCAAGCTCGGGCGCAAGAAGCTGATCGTGATCGGCTACATGACCCATATGTGCGTGAGCTCGACTGTCCGGGCCGCGCTGGATGCCGGCTACAAGACCACCGTGGTCGCAGGCGCCACGGCCACGCGCGACCTGCCGGACGGACACGGCGGCACACTTCCCGCCGCTGCGGTGCAGGCCGCCAGCCTCGCCGCGCTGGCGGACCGCTTTGCAACGGTCGTCCAGGGTTCCGAGGACGTCCCGGACTGATCCGGGTTCGAAGCGGCGGATGATTTCCGGCAGGGAAAATTGCAGCATCCCCATGCCGGAAAAATCCGCCTATACTTACGCGAATTCTCCATTGACCAAGGAAAACGTCATGCCGAAACTGCAATTGATCAGCCATGCCATCTGCCCTTACGTGCAACGCGCGGTCATCGCGCTGCTGGAAAAACATGCTCCGTTCGAGCGCATCAATGTCGACCTGGGCAACCCGCCGGAATGGTTTCTGGAAATCTCGCCGCTGCGCAAGGTGCCGCTGTTGAAAGTCGACGACGAAGTGATTTTCGAATCGGCGGTGATCTGCGAATACCTCGACGAAACCATCGAGCCGCGCCTGCATCCCGCCGACCCGCTGACGCGGGCCCGGCACCGTGCCTGGATCGAGTTCGCTTCGGCCGTGCTGGTCGCGATGTGGGAATTCAACACCGCCCCGGATAGCGCAACCCTAGAGGCCAGGCGCCAGGATTTGCAGGCGAAATTCGCGCTGCTCGAAAAGATTCTGGGTGCCGGGCCGTACTTTGCCGGCAGCGGCTTTTCGCTGGTCGACGCGGCCTTCGCACCGGTCTTCCGCTACTTCGAGGTGTACGACAAATCGCTGGATTTCGGCATTTTCAACGACCTGCCGAAAACCCAGGCCTGGCGCCAAGCTCTGGCAGCACGGCCCTCGGTGCAGCAAGCCGTGACCGCCGACTACCCGGAAAAGCTGCGCGGCTTTCTGAAGAGCCGGAATTCCGAGCTGGCGCGCCGCCTGGCCGCTGCCTAAGCGCCCAAGCCACACGCCACCGACAAGAGGGGAAAGACATGAAATCGCCTGTAACGAAGAAAATCTTGACATGGTTTGCCGGCGCAAGCTTGGCGCTGGTTGCAACGTTGGCTGCGGCGGAGCCCGGTTACCTGTGGGAAAACGGCATGGAAATGTCGGCGATGGGCATGAAGATGCCGATGCAGACCACGCAGACCTGTCAGCCCAAGGAATGGCGCGAACCGCCGGGGGCGCAGCAGGACTCGGATTGCAAGATGCTGGAACTCAAACAGTCGCCCAGCAGGATTTCATGGAAGGTCAAATGCACCGGCAAGAACGCGGCTAGCGGCTCCGGCGAGATCAACTTCCAGGGCGATACGCGCTATAGCGGGGTGATCAGGATGACCACCAGGGAAGGCGAGTCGGTCATGAACCTGAACGGCAAGCGTCTCGGCGCCTGCGATTACAGCAAGCCGAAAGCCCCGCAAATCGCCGACACCCCCAAGTTGATGGGGCAGCAGTGCCAAGAGGCGGTAGACAAATTGAATGCCGCGGTGTTTCTGCGCAGCGATATGTGCAAGAGCCACAAGCAGGCATTCTGCAACCGCATGGGCAGCATCGACGGGGTCGAGAAGGCCGCGCGCGACGGCTCCGCCAGCCTTCAGGAAATCGCCGCGATGTGCGGAAAAAACGCGGAAGGCTGGTGCATTCAAGCCGGCGCGACGGACCGCCTCGAATTCGTCGCCAAACATTGTCCTACGCAGAAACAGGAACTCGTGCAAAAACATTGCGAAGGCCGCGATTACACCGCGCTGATGAGCAGCGAATACGCGGGTTTCTGCCGCGGCCAGGTGGCGCGTCCGGCCAGAGCCGCTGCGGAAGGCCAGGCCCCCTCGACGGATGAACTCGTGGATGCCAATCCGGCCAAGGCCGCCGAGGCTATCGGCCAGGGCGTGCAGAAACTCAAGGGAATGTTCGGGTGGTGATCTTTCCGCTCAGGCGCTGCTGACGTTTTTCCAGGATCGGGGCTCCGTCCCGTGGCTTACGCAACACCGCAACGGGACATTTTCCTGCTCCTCGCGCTGGCGCTGGCCGCCTATGCCGACGCCTTCCAGGGCACTTTCCAGTTCGACGACTACAACGTCATCGTCCTCAATCCCCACGTTCAGTCGCTCGCGGCATGGTGGCACTCCATGCCGGGGATACGCCCGCTACTCAAGCTCAGCTACGCGCTGAACCTGTCGTCCGGCCTCGGCCTGTTCGGCTTTCACCTGTTCAACCTGATAATTCACGCTGCCAACGGCATCCTGGTCTTCCTGGTGCTGAGCGCTTTCGCCCGTCGCGCGGGGATGGCACAGCACGGAGCGCGGGCAGCCTGGTTCGCCGCCGCGCTGTTCGTCGTCCATCCGCTCAACAGCGAGGCGGTGACTTACCTGTCCGGGCGCTCGATGTCGCTGATGACGCTGTTCTACCTCGGCGCATTGCTGGCTTACGTGCGACGAGTCGAGTACGGACGCGGCGCGGCCTGGCTCTCGCCGGTACTGTTTGGCTGCGCGCTACTGGTCAAGGAAACAGCGCTTACGCTGCCGCTCGCGCTGCTCTTGTGGGAAACGACTGATCGCAGCAAGCCGGCCGGGATCATGCGACGGCAATTCTGGCATTGGGCGCTGCTCGCGGCAGGTTTGGCGCTGGTTGCC
>CALMWM010000526.1 GCA_937873435.1 uncultured Gallionellaceae bacterium | reverse complement strand
TCCATAAGCGCTGCTGGCGATCGAAAAGCAGGGTTCTGATATTGTTGATCTTGGTGTCGGGGTGCTCGGCAGAATCGAGACGGAAATGCTGGAATGTCGTCGCACCGGGTGCCAGGTAGTCGAGTCCGCCGGGCCACAGTGCGACCCATAGGCCGCCTTTGTCGTCCAGCGCCACGGCATTGGCGTTGTCGCCGGCGATGCTGCCGGGTTGGTCGGGGATATGGCGGAAGATCTGAAAGCGTCCGCTTTTCGGGTCGAAGTGCTGTAGCCCGCCGCGGGTCGCCAACCACATTCCGCCTTTCCCGTCGTCGGCGATCAATCTGATGAACTTGAGGTTGCCCTGGCCGGATTCGGGAGAATATCGGAAAAATTTGCCGCTTTCCGGTTCGAAGCGGGCGAGACCGCCTTCCGTGCCGACCCATATTTTGCCCTGCCCATCTTCATGCAGCGCTCAAACAAAATCGCCGGGCAGGCTGTATGGATTACGCAAGTCATTCGTGAAGCTGATGGAACGATAGCCGTCGTGGCGGAAAAGCCCGATCTCCGTGCCTATCCAGATAAACCCCTGGCGGTCCTGGATCATCGAGGCGATGTAGCGATCCCCAGAGCGTTGTTCGCCCAGTTGTTCGAAACGCGGTGAACGGGACGGCGCGGCCAGCGCAGTGCAGGCGAGCGCCGCCAGGAAAATAAAAGAAACCAGCCGGAACCAGGCGATAGCCTGGGGGCGAAGGAGAAAGGAAACGGCGCTCGATGAGGTCACGGAGGTGTGAGGCATGGCGCCGGGTCAATGGGATAGCCGTGCAGGGCCAGCCAGGCGGGCGATTTTCGCGGGCATGGCCGACGCCTACTCGCCATTCTTCGCACCCAGTCCGGCATGTAAGATGATGATGCGCAAATGCTCGCCGATTCGTTCTACCCGATCCTGGAACAGGTTGAAGAAAATCAGCCCGTAAAGTGCTATGGCGATCCCCAGTGCGGTCGCGAAAAGTGCGGTGCCGATACCGGCTGACACGCTTGCCGGATCGGAAATGCCGGATTTCGCCAGCGCGCCGAAGGTTTCGATGATGCCGAGAATGGTGCCGAGCAAGCCCAGCAGGGGTGCCGCCGTGACCACGGTATCGAGCATCCACAGGCGATGCTGGAGTTTGGCCTTGAGCGAAAGATAGATCGCCTCGGAAATATCCTCCTGATCGTGCCGGTTCTGGATGCGCTGGCGCGCATCCACCATGCGCTGCAGGGCTTGTGCCGGGATGCTGGTGCTGCTTTCAAGCCCGCCGACGATTTGCGCTGCATTCCCGCCATCGGCGATCAGCAGCGATTCGAGAGTGCGCGCGCGGCGCAAGGTGACCACGTAAAAAATCAGCCGTTCGCCGATGACGAAGGTCGCCAAGCCAGCCGCCAGGTACATCGTCAGGAAGGTTAATTCGTGCAAGGCTTGGTAGTTCATGCGGAAATTATTGGATTGTTACGAGTTTGGATTTAAGCATACCACTGTTTTTGAACTTTTTAACGCATTGAAGCAGCGCGTCGTACTCCCAATTGCGTCCCGCCGTTTTGACCTGGTAGAGCATTGCATAGATTTTCTCCAGTAGAGTTGCGGCGGAATCGTCCTGCGTCCGGGCCGCTGTGAGGGATTTGCAGCATGCGCGCCATTGTTGGCGATCCTGACGCAGTTGTTGTCGCCCTGTGCCTCGTATATTAACTCGACATTCTGCGGAGAGTGTTGTCCACCACCAGATTAGTTTGACCGTGGCATGGGCAGTCTGCCGGCTGTGAAGCAGCATCGCCCAAGGTCTACAGTGCGTCGGGGCAGTTCGGCATGGCGCGGTCTATTTCATCCAGCAGGTCGTTCAGCAGTCCATCCACCGTTTCCAGCAAGGTATCTGTCGAATCGTCCTGTTCGGTACGCAGCGCCGACTCCAGCTCCTTAACCGCCTTGACCAACTCAAACGCGCCGATGTTTCCTGCCAGGCCTTTCAGGGTATGCGCCAATAATATCGCGGTTTTTCGCTCGCCCGAGTGCCACGCTTCGCGGATGCGCGCGACCGCATCGGCTTGATCGTCGCGAAACAAGCGCAGAATCTTGCGGTAGAGCGCAACATTGCCGTTGACGCATTCCAGTGCTTCATCAGTGGAAACCCCCGCCAGTCTTGGGGCCTCCAGCCTTGCCGGTGCACTTTCTTCAGGCGGTTGGCAGGTATCCTCCGGGTCGTCCGTGGGGTGGGAAGGCTTGATCCAGTGCGACAGCGTCTGGAAGAAACGGCCGACATTGATCGGCTTGGCGATGTGATCGTTCATGCCGCTTGCAATACATTTCTCTCGATCGCCGGTCAGGGCGTTGGCGGTCATCGCGATGATCGGCAAATTGCTGAAGCGGCTGTCGGCACGAATTTTCCGGGTAGCCTCGAAACCGTCCATCACCGGCATCTGGCAATCCATCAGCACGCCATCGTAGTTGGCGCGGACGACCCTCTCCAGCGCCTCGGCGCCGTTGAGCGCGACATCGGCGCGAATGCCGGCGTTGCCGAGAATTTCCAATGCAAATTCCCGATTCACCGCGTTGTCCTCGACTAGCAGGAGATAAGCGCCATGCAGGAAATTTTCCGCATTTTGATAATGTTCCGGAAGGGGATGCGACGGCGCAAGTATTCCATTCGGTGTGAGGTGCTGTTGCTTGTGTGCGGCTTGCATCCCGAAGCGGGCACTGAAGAAAAACCGGCTGCCCGCGCCGGGCTGGCTTTCCACGCCGATTTGACCGCCCATCAATTCGACCAGGCGTTTGCAGATCACCAAGCCCAGGCCGGTGCCGCCGAATCGGCGGGTGGTCGAGCTGTCCGCCTGGGTGAACGCGGTGAATAATCGGCTCTGTTGTTCCTCGCTTAAGCCTATTCCGCTATCGCTGACCTCGAAGCGCAAACGCACATCGTCCGTTCCGGCGGAGACTCGGTGAACGCCGACAACGACTCGCCCCTGCTCGCCGAACTTGATCGCGTTATCGACCAGGTTGAGCATCACCTGGCTCAGGCGCAGCGGGTCGCCGACCAAGGCGGTGGGGACATCGTTGCCGATGTCGAACAGCAGTTCCAGCCCCTTGCTCTGTGCCTTTACTATCGCGAGATCGGCCAGTTGTTTCATGACCCCGGCAAGATTGAAATCGGTCTGTTCGAGTTCGATCTTGCCGGCTTCGATCTTGGAGATGTCGAGGATGTCGTTGATGATGCCGAGCAAGCCATGAGCGGCGCCATCGACCTTTTCCAGGTAGTTGCGTTGCTTGGGGTTCTGCTCGTTGTGCAATGCCAGCAGCGTCATGCCGATGATCGCATTCATCGGGGTGCGGATTTCGTGGCTCATGTTTGCGAGGAATTCGCTCTTGGCTTCGTTCGCATGAACCGCTTGCTCATGCAATATCACCAGCGCGGAATTCGTGTCGGCCAGTTCCTCGTAGGCTTCGGAAAGCTCTTGATTGTTTCTGGCCAGTTCGCTGGTTCGTTCCTCGACTAAAAGTTCGAGACGCTGCTGATGGCGTTTGAGCTGGCTGATGCGCCACAGGTAAACTATTGCGATAAAACTGAACAGCAGCGTGGCTGCCAGCAAGCGGAACCACCAGGTAGCCCAGAGTGGCGGGGTGATGGTGATCGGCAGCGTGATCCCTTGTTCGTTCCACACGCCTTTATGGTTGGAAGCCTTGACCCGGAAAATATATTTGCCGGGATTCAGGTTGGTATAAGTGGCGACTCGATGATCGGCATCGGTTTCCACCCAGTCTATGTCGAAACCCTCCAGGCGATAGGCATAGCGGTTGCGGCCAGGATCAGCGTAATGCAATGCCGCGAATTCCAGCGATAAGATCGATTCGCGCCAGGAGAGCGTCAACGCCATGGGATGGCTGATTGCTCCTTCCAGCTTGACGTTTTCGCTGCGTTGTCCGTCATGGAGCATCTGGTTCGATACACTGATATTGGTCAGCACTACCGGTGGCGGTTTGGTGTCGACGCGAACCTGGGCCGGATGGACTATCGTCAACCCGCTGGCACTGCCAAAATACAGCGTACCGTCCTGGGTACGGTAAAATCCCGTGCTGAAGAAACCACCATCGGCTATGCCATCCGAAGGAAAAAAATGGCTGTGTTCGCAAACCGTGTTGGTGGCTCGCGTGGTGAGCCACCGATGGCGGA
>CALMWM010000525.1 GCA_937873435.1 uncultured Gallionellaceae bacterium | reverse complement strand
GTTCGTCTGCGCGTCCGGCGGTCTGCTGCGCATCCAGCGCGTTATTCAGCAAATTGAGCATGACCTGCTGGATCTGCAAGGGATCGGCCAGCACCTTGGCCGAACCCTGCGCCACTGCGGGCCGCCAAACGATGCGGGCTAGCGGGTGGGTGCCGCTGAACAGGGCAATGGCTTCGTCCAGAACCGCAATTGGATCGACCGATTTCTGTTCCGACGTTCTTTTTTGCGCGAAAGCGCGGATGTTGCGAATGATGCCTGCCGCCCGCTCGCTTTGGGTGACGATTTCGCCGGTTCCTTCCAGCAAGGGCGCCGAATCCAGCCGTCCTGCGGTAATGCGCAGCGCCATGCCGCGCGCGAAATTGCGGATCGCCGCCAGCGGCTGGTTCAACTCGTGCGCAATCGCACTGGCCATTTCGCCGAGGATGGCCAGCCGCGCGGTATGGTCGAGCGTGGTTTGACGCAGGCGCGCTTCTTCCGCCATGCGTCGCTGTTCCTCCTGCGCGGCGCGTAGCGCACGGGTGCGCTGACTCACCAGGTGTTCGACCCGCACGGTATGCACTGCCCAGGCAACCAACAAGGCCAAAGTCAGCAACAACCAACCCCAATAGCGCCGCAACACGCCCTCGAAGGTCCACTGGCGCAAATAGGCATAAGGGCCGATTCTCAGTTCGCGGAACAGCTCGTCGACAACCTGATAATCGGCCGGCACGGTCCAGCTATAGCCATCCGCGGTACGCGGCATTCGCAACAAGGCGATGGCCACCTGCTTGGAGAGTTCCGCCGGAGTGTCGCGCAAGGCGGCGAACGGCCAGTCGGGATATAAGCGCGACGAGGTTTGGCAGCGGAAACCCTGGGCGGCGAGCGGCGCCAGCACGCGCAACGCCCCGGCGCCGATCTCGCCGTTTTCGATCATCTGCTCAAGCAGGCAGGTGCGAATGATGCCCGCATCGGCTCGACCGGCGCGAACCTCGCGCACGATTTGCTGAACCGGAAAACCCGTGAACTGTAGCCTGGCGAGATCGTGTTCGGGATCGACACCGGCTTGCCGCAATTCGCGCGCGGCGATCTGGTAGCCCCCGAACGCGTCCGGGTCGACCGCCAGGACATGCCTGCCAGCCAAATCCGCCAATGCGTACAAGCGTGCATCGTTGCGCACCACGATTGCCGAGCCGATCGATTGCCTCGGCGATGGCGCCCAAGGCGACTCGATGGTCGCGATGCGACTGGCGCCATCGCTATGTTCGAGGGAGACATAGTGGCCGCTGCTGGTGATGACGAAATCAACGGCCCGCTGGTGCACCGCGCGCGTCAGCCCGGCCTGGTCGAAATCGAGGAGGATGAAGCGATGGCCGGGAATGGCGGCGTCTAGCCAATTCCTGACATGCGACCAATCCTCCTGTACCGCCTCGGCGCCTTTGTAGGCCAGCACGCCGATCCGCACCGTGGCCGCATTGCCGGCGTCCGCATGGGGCATCTGGAGCAGCAGGGCCGTGCCCATCAAAACAAGGCCAAGCCGGTAGAGCGGTCGCAGAAAAAACATAGGTATATGGGCTTAATTAAACGCGGCAGTAAAAAAGCGCACTGTTGAAAAACCAGCCGAGTTACGGCGCGCTTGTGCGCGACCTACTCGACCTTTTTGGTGAGCTTGATGTCCAGCGGGCCTTGCAAGGAGCCGTCGTCCATTACAGTCAGAATGATATTGCCTTGAGCGCCTTCGATCTTGACCCGTTTCCCATCGACTTGATATTTCCACTCGCTTTCTATCCCCATCGCCGAAACATACACCTTGCCCCCCGATTCGAACTTGTAGCTGGTTATTCCCATCGCATCGGAATAAGTGCCGTTCAGCTTGGCACCGCACGCGGACAAGAAAAGACAAAGTGCAACGATCAGTGTTTTTTTCATGATGATTTCCTATTGTTGTGGGCCGGACAAAACCGCACCGGGGCTTCAGCTTCGGCGGCGGATAAGCGCCAGCCGCCAGTAAATCGCCAGGTTGACCAGCAACGCGAAAGCACCGAGCGCGAACTGGTGTTCCCGCGTCAGCCCTTGCGGATAAATCGCCGCCGTCAGGTAATGCTCGATGAAACCGACTGGATAGCCAGCTTCCCCGCCCAGCCGGCGCAGGGTGTTTTCCAGCGGCGTCAGCGGACAGACGATGGAAAAGAATTCGGTAGCCATCCCCCACAGCGCCGCCGGGATATGCAGCCAGACCAGCCTGGGCCAGCACCCCGCCAGCAGACCGCCCAGTACCACGAACAGGATGAAGCCGAGGTGGAGAAGCAATACCACGTCCGCCAGCCAGATGTAGATCATGTGCCGAAGCCGTTGCCAATTGAGAAATAGCCGTGCTACGCGGTGGTGGTGCGAATATGGTTAGCCAGACGTTCGACCAGGCGGTGGTGACGTTCAGCAGAAATACTACCGATTACCCCGAGAAAACTGGCGGCAGGCAATACCGCCAAAAATCCCAGGCGGATCAGCGAGGCCGCCTTAATGCCGCTGGCGTTGAAATCCGCATGGGAAGGCTCGATCAACTCATCAAACCTCGCCACTTGTTGATGCAGCTGCGTACTGACGCCGCATATCAGCAGGTCGCCGAACGGCGGCATTGCGCGCAAAACGATGGCAGGGCGGTTCTTGATCCGACCATCCGCCTGCGGTAATGGAACAAGAACGACGTCGCCTTCCTTCATTGCCGCACATCCGTCGCTGTGTATTCCGGTTCTTCACCACCGTAGGCAACCGCCAGATTCCGTGCTGATAAGGATGCCCAGCCTGCGCGTTCGTCTGCGTTTTGCGGGGTAAGCACGGTAACCATCAGTTGGGCGTTGGGCGGCAATTCATAATCCTCGTCGCGCTGAATTTGCTTGCCGTCATAGTGGGCACGCAGGGCTATTGTGGGCATGGTTTCTCCAATAAATCTAACGGTTGAGGGTGTTTTCGGATTGCGTTACGCTTCTTCCGGGCTATTTGATGAAGCGTCGAAGAAGTGTGACTCAAACAAGAAAAAATAATACCGTTAAAGAATATATGCCTTTAGGTTACGTCGTATACAAATTAACTTTTCCAAATGGAAAAATCTATGTCGGTAAAGATGTAGGCGGAAGCGGCCATTCTTTGCGTTATTTTGGATCATGGGATAACGTTCTTGTGCAAAGAGATTTTACAGAAGAACAATTGCGAGATTTCACAATTCGCAAGGAAATCTTATTTGAGTCAAGGATAAAAATGAAGTGCGCAAAGAA
Source organism: uncultured Gallionellaceae bacterium (assembly GCA_937873435.1). GTDB lineage: Bacteria > Pseudomonadota > Gammaproteobacteria > Burkholderiales > Sulfuricellaceae > JAGXQV01. The sequence goes on along the minus strand of CALMWM010000525.1, from coordinate 2,820 downwards.
GAGGGCGAATTCATCTTATCCCTCAGATCAAACGATCCATCTATTGGTTATAACAAGACGCATCGTCCTCATTTTTCAAACTGAAACGCAGCCGTGCGCGCTACCCCGCTCGCTAACCCCCACCCTACCCCGTATAATTACCCTCGTCAATTCAACCCTTTCGCGGCATTTCCCATTGGTTCAACACAAATTCTTTCTCGACGGCCCGGCCGGCCAGCTGGAGGCGGCGGTTAGCGATCCCGGCGGCGCACGGCGCGGTCTGGCGCTGATCGCGCATCCCCATTCGCTGCATGGCGGGACGATGGAGAACAAGGTGGTACAGACGCTGGCGAAAGCCTTTGCCGAGTTGGGCTACCTGGCGGCGCGGGTGAATTTTCGCGGGGTGGGGCAGAGCGAGGGCGTGTACGACGAGGGCTTGGGCGAAACCGAGGATATGCTGGCGCTGGCCGAGCACATGCGGCGCGAGGCGGGGGAGTTGCCGGTCGTGCTGGCCGGCTTTTCCTTCGGCGGGCATGTCCAGACCCGCGTCGCCGCACGGCTGACGGCGGAAAAGCTGGTGCTGGTGGCGCCGGCGGTATCCAGTTTCGCGACCGGGACGGTGGCGGCGAATTCGCTGGTGATCCACGGCGAGGCCGACGAGGTGGTGCCGCTTGCCGCGGTGCTGGACTGGGCGCGTCCGCAGAACTTGCCGCTGACGGTGGTGCCGGGCGTCGGGCATTTCTTCCACGGGCAACTGACGCTGCTGAAGCGTATCGTGATCGAATCATGCCGCTGCTGAGCGCCCAGGGCCTGCGCAAGCGCTACGGCGACGCCGAGGTGGTGGCCGGGATCGACCTCGCGATCGAGGCGGGCGAGTGTTTCGGCCTGCTCGGCCCCAACGGCGCGGGCAAGACCACGACGCTACGCCTGCTGCTCGGGCTGACCGAGCCGGACGGCGGCAGCATGGCGATGCTCGGCCTGCCGGTGCCGCAACAGGCGCGCGAGGCGCGCATGAAGGTCGGCATCGTGCCGCAGATGGACAATCTCGACCCGGATTTCTCGGTGTACGAGAACCTGCTGGTGTACGGACGCTATTTCGGCCATCCGGATGCCGAGATCAAGGCGCGCATCCCCGCGCTGCTGGAATTCGCCAACCTGACCCACCGCGCCGATGCGAAAATCCAGGCGCTGTCGGGCGGGATGCAGCGCCGCCTGACCCTGGCGCGCGCGCTGATCAACGATCCCGATTTGCTGTTTCTCGACGAACCGACCACCGGCCTCGATCCGCAGGCGCGCCACATGATGTGGCAGGGCTTGCGGCGCCTGCTCGGGCAGGGCAAGACCATCGTCATCACCACCCATTTCATGGAAGAGGCCGAGCGCCTGTGCGACCGGCTGGCGATCATGGATCAGGGTAAGATCATCGCCACCGGCACGCCGCGCGCGCTGATCGAATTGCACATCGAGCCGCAAGTAGTGGAAGTGTTCGGCGAGGGCGTGGAAGAATGGGCGGCGGCGTATGGTCGCACGCTGTGCGAGCGCTTCGAGCGCGCCGGCGAGACGCTGTTTTGCTATACCCGCGACCACGATGCGCTGCTGCGCCAGTTGAGCTGCCAGTGCGCGTTGCGTTACCTGAGCCGCCCAGCGAATCTGGAAGACGTATTTTTGAAACTCACCGGCAGGGATTTGCGGGATTGAATCTTGATAACCGCGAAGACGCAAAGACGCAAAGATCGCGCAAGAATCAAAAAGCGCGCACTAGCCTAATGCAGACGCCAACCGCTGTGACGTTCCGTTTTTCCTTTGCGCCTTCGCGCCTTTGCGGTTAAAACAAATATGCTGAAAACCCACGATTTCCGCCTGCCCTCGTTGAGCCTGCGCTTCATCCCGGTGTGGCAGCGTAATTTCCTGGTGTGGCGCAAGCTCGCGATCCCCGCCTTGCTCGGCAATCTCGCCGACCCGGCCTTTTACATGCTGGGGCTGGGCTACGGTCTGGGCGGCTTGCTGCCGGAAGTGCACGGGATGTCGTATATCGCCTTCCTCGCCTCCGGCACGCTGTGCTACAGCACCATGAACAGCGCCAGCTTCGAGGCGCTGTATTCCGGTTTTTCGCGGATGCACGTGCAGAAAACCTGGGACGCGATCCTCAACACGCCGCTGACGCTGGACGACGTGCTGCTCGGCGAACTGATCTGGATTACCAGCAAAAGCCTGCTGTCCGGGCTGGCGATCCTGGCGATCATCTGGGCGATGGGCTTGCACGCCTCGTTCGCGATGTCGCTGTGGGCGATTCCGCTGATTATCCTGATGGGCTTCTGCTTCACCGGGATGGCGCTGGTGATCAACGCGATTTCGCCGAGCTACGATTTTTTCATGTATTACTTCACGCTGGCGATCACCCCGATGGTGCTGCTGGGTGGGGTGTTCTACCCGGTGGATCAGCTTCCCGCGCTGTTGCAGCAGGTTTCCGCCGCGCTGCCGCTGTCCCACGCCATCGAGCTGGCGCGCCCGCTGATGCTGGGGCGGGCGCCGTCCGGCATCGCCGTGCATGTGGGGGTATTGCTGGCCTACGGCTCGCTGGGTTACTACTTGGCGCTGGCGCTGACGAGAAGAAGGCTGTTGAAATGACGGCCAAGATCAATTTGCGGATTTTGTCTGCCATGGCCTGGAATCGGCCGATTCCGAACATCCGTCCTAACTATGAACTCCTTCACAGGATCAACCATGAATAAAATTCAGGCACTGATCGACAACGTAGAAAAAGTCATCATCGGCAAACGACCCATCGTCGAACTGGCTGTGATCTCGCTGCTCTGCCGCGGGCATGTTCTGCTCGAAGAT
>CALMWM010000524.1 GCA_937873435.1 uncultured Gallionellaceae bacterium | reverse complement strand
CGTTTCGCGTCGCAGAAAATCGTCCACGGCACGGGCAAAGCGCGGATGGGCCAGCCAGTGCGCGGACCAGGTGGTTTCGGGGAGAAAACCGCGCGACAGCTTGTGTTCGCCCTGGGCGCCGCCTTCGAAGAGGGGTATCCGGCGCTCGATGCAGAATTCGATGGCCTGGTAGTAGCAGGTTTCGAAATGCAGGGCGGGGTGATATTCGAGGGTACCCCAGGAGCGTCCGTACAGGGCCTCTTGAGAATAAAAGTTGAGCGCTGCGGCGATGGGTTGCCCGTCGCGCGAGGCGATCACCAGCAGGATGTTGTCGGCCAAAGTGGCGCCGATGCGCCGGAAAAAATCCAGGTTCAGGGCAGGCGGTGCCTGGTATTGGCGGTGTGTTTCCACGTAGCAGCGCTCGAAGAAGCTCCAGTGGGCGTCGGCTATCCGGTCGCCGCTCAGGCGTTCGAAGGTGATGCCGGCTTCCCGCACCTTGCGTCGTTCCTGCTGGATGCGCTTGCGCTTGTCGTGGCTCATGCCGGCGAGATAGGCGGCGAAATCGGCATAGCCGGGATTGCGCCAGTGGAATTGCACCCCTTGGCGCAGCATCAGGCCGTGCTCCTGCATTTCCTCGGCCTGTGCTTTGCCGGGAAACAGGCAATGCAGCGATGAGACGCCCGTTTCCTGCGCCAACCGAAGGGCGCAGCGCAGCAGCTCTGCGCGCAGTTCTACCGTCGGCGCCAGCAGGCGCGGGCCGGCCACCGGGGTAAACGGCACGGCGCACAGCAGCTTGGGGTAATAGTCCAGCCCTTGGCGCTGGTAGGCCTCCGCCCAAGCCCAGTCGAAGACGAACTCCCCCCAGGAATGGCTCTTGAGATACAGCGGCAGGGCGCCGACCAGCGCCTCTTCTTGCCACAGCGTCAGGAATTGCGCGCGCCAGCCGGTCTCGGGCGTGGCGCAGCCGCTTTCCTGTAGTGCGTTGAGAAAAGCGTGCGAGAGAAAAGGGTTGCCGCCCGCCAGCGCGTCCCATTGCGCTGCGGGAATCTCGCCGAGGGACTCGATGATCCTGAGGGTTGGCATTGACGGCAATTTTACTCGGCCAAGGGTTGGGGAACTTGATTTTATCCGAAGTGGACTAAGTGTAGTAAATTACTGGGGTATAATCTTTCCCATGAAAACACTCGACCAGTTGAATTTCGAGAACAGCTTTGCCGGGCTGCCGGGAATTTTTCACAGCCGACTCAAGCCCACCTCTTTGCCCGCGCCCTATCTGGTGAGCTTCAACGCCGACGCGGCGCATTTGATCGATCTCGATCGCGACGAAGCGGCGCGAGCGTGAGGCTGATGGCGGAATCCCAGCGGTCACTG
>CALMWM010000523.1 GCA_937873435.1 uncultured Gallionellaceae bacterium | reverse complement strand
GTAACGGCGCTCGCGTATCTGGTCGCGAGTGAACACCATGATGTGCGCCGGTGAATCGGTACGTCTTTCCGGGCGGCGCGATGCAGTCACCACCGGCGTAGCGAAAAGCTCGTCCAGGGATAAAGGCAGTAAGTCCTTCACTTCCGCGTCGGGCGCCCCTTGGGCGATACCACAGCAACAAGCCAGCGAAAGCAGGGAAAGAGCGGCGGATTTTTTCGTATTTCCAGACATGACGTTTCCTGTTGTTATTTCCCGGCATTCCGGGAGTTCGATTGTTCCGCAGGTTCACGGAAGTCTATCGTGCCTTCCGGGCCGCGGCAAAAACCGTTGAGTTCCACGTAGGCTTTTCCCGCAACATCACCGCTGACGCTGCACGCGCCCTCCCAATATTCCGGGCCGATCCACAAATCGTGCTCGGCGCACAATTCCTGATCCATCACCATGGGTTCGACGGTCAAGTTGAGACCTGCTACCGAGACGCGCCATCCCATCGGATAAATGCAGCCGGTATGAGGGCTTTGCCACTTCCCCAGTTGCTCGATCTTGAAATCCTGCCCGGTCAAACTGCGGGTATGGCCGTCGGCGTTGGTAATCGAGCCAGCCCGTTCCACTCCCGAGCCTTTGCCGAGCAGGTCGTAAATCATGATCTGGCGGTTGTCGGCGAGTTCGATGGCAAACCACTGCCACCCTTGGGTAATCGCCTCCAGCAGGTCGCCGTATTGCCGGTCGAACCAGCTCGACCCGGTCACTTTATAGGTCTTGCCGCCAAAGCTGAGCGTGCCGGAAGTCGCCATGTTCACCCTGGAATAGTAGTAAGTATAACCGCCAAAGCAGTAAGGATGCGGGCCTCCGCAGTAGTGCATGACCGGGCGTTTGGTTTGCTCCAGTTCCAGGTCGAGAACGAAACCGTCGATTTCGCTATGCAGGTGATCCTTGCCGCCGCCGCCCACCGCCCGCAACACCTCGCCGGGGCCGGCTTTCAAATTGAAGCTGTCTTTGGGATGGCGCTGGAGACCGAAATGAACGTACTCGGAAAAGTGGAACTTGTTTCCTTCCACGTCGGTAATCGCACCCTGGGCCAGTTGATCCCAAAACAGGCCGAAATTGCGGAAGGCGAAAAACACCACTTCAAATCCGAAACGACGGCCATCCTCCGTTTCAAGATGGCCGGTCCAATACCACCATTGAACATTCTGGTCAGACAGGAAACCATCGTCCCGTGGCAACTGGATTTGGCCGATCAGGCCTGTTTTGGGGGCAAAAGCGCTGTAGAGCGCGAACAGCGCCAGCGCCAGCAAGGTGATCCAGACGCTGCCGACGGTAAAATATTCCAGCGCCAGCAACAGCAACAGGATGGCGGGTATTCAGCGGACAAATTTGCTCATGATCAGAACCTCCAGGTGGCCTTGGCGTAAACGCCGCGCGGGATTTCGTAGGTGGGTTGGGTCGCGTTATCGGTATACTCGGGATGGTGGCTGTCCAGCAGGTTCTGCCCAATCAGGGACAAATCCAGCCCTTTACGCGGCGTCCAGCCCAGGCGTAGATCCAGCGTGGTGTAAGCAGCGATGCGCTGGGTTTGCGCCTCAAGCGGGCCGACATGGCGCAGCCAGAGATCGAGCTGGGTTTTGGCGTTCAAATCCATCAAGCAACGCAATGACGCCTGATTCCTGGGACTTAACCCTGCCAAATCGGGATTGGTGCCATCGTAAGGCGGCGCATCCACGAGCAGGTGAGTATAGGTTCCTTCCAGCCGCAACCAGTCGCGAGCTCGCCAATCAACCATCATTTCCACGCCGTAGGTCTTGGTCGTGGTGCTGGCATTAGTGTAGACCAGCGGTACGGCCAGGTAAGGCACCGGCGAATAAGCCAAAGCCGGCGCGCCGACGCTCCATTGGGAAAGATTGCGGTAGTGATTGGCGAAAGCCGCGATATCCCAGGACAGATTCGGATGCCACTGGGTTCGGTAGCCGACTTCGTAGGCCGTCAACTTTTCCGCATCCAGATCCTGGTTGGCGACGGCGGCCAACTGCATTGGGAATGGCGTGGGATTTTGTGCCGTCAACGGCGGCATCATCAACAGCGCTATACGTGCTTCGGCCTCACCCCGCGATGGCGTTCTGGCTGCGCGCGAAACTGCTGCCCACACCGTATTTTCGTCGTCCGGGGTCCACAACAAGCGGGCGTTGGGTTGAAACTGGGTGCCGCCGAAATGGCTATTTTCAAGCTTGGCGCCCAAGGTCAGGCGCAGACGCTCCGGCAGCAGGGCAATTTCATCCTGGGCAAAAGCACTGACGTTGCGGTAACCGTGGTCTGAAGGCGTGAACGAAATATCGGGCGTGCCTTCGGCGCTGCTATGGATATAGCGGAGATTGGCGCCCCACATCAGGTCGTGCGTGGCATTCGGGTGCAGGCGGTGCTGGAAATCGACGTCCAGCGTGTCCTGGACATCCGAAAGCTTGATGGCGCTGAACTGGACCCGGTCGTAATAAGCCTGCAAGCTGAATTCCGCTTGATCAGACAGGCGGCGCTCCCAACGCACCAGCAAATTCGCCCCCTTGGCCTGATCGTCGGTGATAAAACTGGCACTATAAGGGGGCAGCACCACAGCGTGGGAATATACCCTATTTCCCACCGCCATGCGGTAAGCATCGCCTTGCACAGTCAGCTTATCATCGCCTGCAACCTTGCTATCCAGGCGAAACCCCGACTGCAAGGAACGCCAATCATCATGCGCGCTTTGCCCAGTAGTGTCGTCCATGGCATCGCGGTCGAAACCCTTGCCGTAGATCCGGTAGTGGGTTTCGTCGCCGACCTGTCCGCCGTAACGGATTCCGGCGAAGCCGCGCTCGGTGTTGCCCACTCCGGCAACCGCGAGCCCCCCTTGGGTGTTTTTGGCCGGTTTGGTAATAATGTTGATGACGCCGTTGACGGCATTGGCGCCCCACATGGCAGCACCTGGCCCCCGGATCACCTCGATGCGCTCGATATCCTCCATCAGCGTGTCCTGAACATCCCAGAACACCCCTGAAAACATCGGCGTGTAGAGGGTGCGCCCATCCATCAGCACCAACAGCTTATTGGCATAACGCCAATTGAATCCCCGCGAACTGACCGCCCATCCGCTCGAACCGATGCGCGCCACATCCAGTCCGGGAGCGAGACGCAAAGCCTCGGGAATGCTGGTCGCGCCGGAGCGACGAATATCTTCCTGGGTAATCACGTAAGCGGCGGCGGCGGTATCGGCCATTTTTTGCGATTTGCGGGAAACCGAGGACACCTCGATTTTCAGCAAATCATCAAGGTTCAAGCTGGCGATATACATCAAGGCGTCCTCCCCGCTTGCACGAGCGCCTCCCGTCGCCAAAAGCAATATCAGTGCGGCAGTCGCCTTCATCCTGGGTTGACCGGCTAAGTGCAGCGCATTCTGGCGCGGCCTTGAAAAAGCCTGTTTCCGACAGCCAAACATTCACACCCCTGATTTTTTGATTTTTGATTATTCTACGGGCAATTATGCGACTGCCCCATCAGGCTTTCCCCTAGAAAACAACATAAATATATCTGGAGCGCGTGTTGCTGTTAGCGCGAATTTTTGTTTCACCTTCGCGAACGCCATTACAATAAGCACCTTAATTGAGTTTGCCCCGGAAACCTCTGCATGTTGCGATTGACTGAAGTTAAACTTCCCCTTGGCCATCCTGAAAGCGAAATCAAGGCCGCGATTTTGAAACGGCTGGGCATCCCTGCTGGCGAGCTGATCGGCTATTCCATCGCGCGCCGTGGCTACGATGCCCGCAAGCCGCAGTCTATCTTTTTCGTCTATACCCTGGATGTCGAGCTGAATAACGAGCAAGCTGC
>CALMWM010000522.1 GCA_937873435.1 uncultured Gallionellaceae bacterium | reverse complement strand
ACCTGTTTTTCGTCGATAGCACTTCCATCAGCGTCGGAGAAGATGGCGTCGTCCGCTACGCCCTGCTGGTAAAATCCTCGCAGGGAGCGGCAAACCTGACCTTCGAAGGCATACGTTGCGCCACCCACGAGAAAAAGATCTACGCCTTCGGCCGGGCCGACGGCACATGGTCAAAAGCCCGGTTTTCGAAATGGGAAAACATTTCCTACAAGGATCGGAACCGCCAGCACCATGTGCTGTACGATGATTTCTTGTGCTCCGGCGACATCGCCATAGCCAATCCCGAAGAAGCCATCGGACGCTTCAAGCACGATTCGCTTTACCGCACGAAACCCGCCAGCCGCTAAATTATCCCAGCGTGCGCTGCCCTTGCATGGAAACCTATTCCAGTTCTTCGGAACGCGCCGCCATAGCGAACCAGGCATGGTACGGCTGATCCCTGCCCTCAGAACTCGTTTTGCAATTTCTTGTAGCCCTTCACCAATTCATGATTGGCACGCGTCACGGATTCCGAAAAATCCGCCACCTGCGGCGACACCTGTTCGATATTGCCAAGTTCGGAGCTGGAATGGATGTTGGTGGTGGAGGGGATGTAAAAGCCGGGGGGGATGTCGCAGCCTTCCACCACCGAATTGTGGCGCACTACCGAGCCGTCGCCGACCACGCAGTTGAACAGCACCGAGTTGAAACCGATGAAGACATTGTTGCCGACCACGCAAGGGCCGTGCACGATGGAACGATGGGCAATCGAGGTATGTTCGCCGATTTTCACCTGCGCGCCTGCTTTGGAGTGGATCACCACGCCGTCCTGGATGTTCGAATGGGCCCCGATGACGATAGTTTCCATTTCTCCGTTATCGTCCACCTCGTCGGCGCGGATCACCGCGTAGGGGCCGATGAAGACATTCTCGTAGACGATCACCTTGCCGCAAATGATGGCGGTGTTGTCGACATAGGCTGTTTCATGGATAACCGGCAGATCGCCGTTGGGGTTTTTACGGATCATAAAATCGAGTCCTGCTTAAGTTGAATTTAAAAAACCGCCATGATACCGATAAAACTTTTCCAGCGATCACTTTAGCGCGGCTTCGTACGCGAGCGCTTGCGCCATCTCGGCGATAACCGGTTGCCAATCGTCCCGCTTCCCTTGCCGGAACAAGCGCATGGTTTGGGGATACCAGGGGGTGTCGCTGCGCTCGTGCAGCCAGCGCCAATCCGTCCTGTAATCCGGCAGCATCACCCAGCAAGGCTTTCCCAGCGCGCCGGCCAGATGGGCAATGGAGGTATCGACGCAGATGACCAGATCGAGCTGTTCCACTATCGCCGCAGTGTCGGCAAAATCGCGTATCTCGGCGCCGAGATTGAGGAGCGGCTGGTCAGCGGGGGGGTACCGTGCTTCCTCTTCACCCTGGCCTTTCTGCAAACTGATAAATGCGACGCCCGTCACCGTCCACAAGGGCCGCAAAACAGTAAGGCTGGCAAGCGAACGTCTGGCATCATTGCTGTGTATCCGGTTACCTTTCCATACCAGCCCAACCCGAAAACCGCTGGTGGGCAAACGCGAAGCCCAGCGCGCCAAGCGTTCAGGAAGAGCGTGGAGATAGGGTATCGGCGTGGGAATATTGTTCAGTGTCGTCTTGCAGTGAAAAGGAATACTGTGCAGGAATGCCCAGTAGTCGTGGGTCGGAATATCTTTCTCTTCGCGGTACGTCAGCGTATCGACGCCAGCCAGGGTCGCAAACAAGGCTATCAGTTCCGTCCGGCATTTAAGCGTAATCCGTGCCGCACCTTGCGCCTTGAGCAGTTGCAAATAGCGGCAGAACTGGATGGCATCGCCGAAACCTTGTTCCGATAGCACCAGCAAGGCTTTGCCGCTCAGCGCCTCGCCCTGCCATTGCGTGGCGCCGATTGCCGGGATGAACGTAGTCTGGTTGGGAATGCCATGAGCGTAACGTGCCTCGTGGTAAGCCCACCCTTCCTCCATGCGTCCAGCGGCGAGAAGGAAATGTCCGAGGTTGAACTGCGTCAAAGCGTGTTGCGGATCGCAGGACAGCGCCTGGCGAAAACTCGCCTCTGCCTCGCCATCCTGCTTGCGGGTTGCCAGCAGCACGCCGAGGTTGCAATAGGAAGAAGCCGAGGCTGGGTCTAGCAGGAGTGCCTTGCGGTAGCATTGTTCGGCCTCGTCTTCGCGCCCGTCTTGCGCCAGCAGGTTACCCAGGTTGGATAAGATTTCCGTGGCATCCGGGTTGAGCCTGAGCGCCCGGCGGAAACACTGCTCTGCTTCATCCAGGCGCTGCCCCTCCTCCAGCAGCAGCCCCAGGTTGGCATACGCCTCGGCGCAGCCGGGGGCTAGCGCGATCGCCTGGCGGTAGACGCGCTCGGCTTCGGCCGGATGGCCACTTTTTGCCAACACCAGTCCCAGCTTGGCATGAATGTCGGCATCGGCGGGATTGATCGCAAGCGCCTGGCGATAACATTGCCCGGCTTGCCCCCACGCGGCGCGCTGCAACAGCAGATTGCCGAGGTTGTAGTGTACCGCCGCGAACTCTGGATCAAGAGCTATCGCAGCGCGATAACAAGCTTCGGCCTCGCCAGGGTCATCGAGGAGATTGCCGAGATTGCAATAGGCCTGTGCATGGTGCGCATCCAGGGAAATCGCACGACGATAGCATTGCTCGGCTTCTTCTTTCTGCCGGCGTTTTGCCAGCAACAGGCCGAGATTGAAATATGTATCGGGAATGGCGCAGCCGAGCGCAATAGCCTGCCGCCAAACCTGCTCCGCGGCACCCTGATCGCCTAGTTTTACCGCGCAGACCCCGCTGCAGTTCAACAGC
>CALMWM010000521.1 GCA_937873435.1 uncultured Gallionellaceae bacterium | reverse complement strand
TCGGCGGGCGCGGCAGGGATAATACAGTTCGAGGAAAGCTACCGCTGGATAGCGCGCGCCGGAAGCGCTGAGATTGGCGATCGTGCCTTCAGTCCGAATGCCGCCATTCTCCACCACGACCGGCAGATTGGCCCGCGCCGAGGGCGCCTTGCGCAAACTCTGGCGCTGCACATTGTCTGGAAAGGACAGATGCATATAGGGTGCCGGGGCCAGACAAGCCTTGATCACCTGGGAATTGAACACATAAATATTACGTCCCGTCAGCATCCGCACCTCGGTACGTTCCCCTTCCACCATCCCGACCGGCTGGTGGCGCACCCGCGGGATCGTCACCAGGATGCTCATGTTGCGGATATACCCGACCAGCCGGGTGAAATAATGCGGCTGCCCATCGCGCTCGGGCAGGCGGATCTGGACGATTTCCCACATTTGCGGCTTGATGCCGTTGGGCGGGAACATATCCTCGGCAGAAACATCTTCAAACGGCCCTACCGCGCCGAATTCTTCCACCGGGATCGGCGGCTCGCCATCAGGACTACGAAACAGCCCTTCCAGCGGATAGCCCGCAGCGAGCGTCTCACCCTGGGTGAACAGCACATGCCCGCCCTCATCGAACAACGGCCACGGCAGCGGCTTGCCCGGTGTAAGCTCAGGTGAGGTAAGGGGTTGCAGGTTCATAGGCTAACCATAGCAAAATTGGGGACTAGCGTCACGCCTTGAGATATTCCTGGCGTCCGCCCAGCCAACGTTCCAGGTGCCGGGCGGCATGTGCGGGGGAATCGCGCAACAAGTCTTCCGCGGCATCGCGCGCCTGTTCGAGCAAATCCTGGTCGCGTTCGAGATCGGCCACCTTGAGCATTGGCACCCCGCTTTGCCTGGCGCCAAGAAATTCGCCCGGCCCGCGCAATTGCAAATCGCGGCGCGCGATTTCGAAACCGTCGCTGCTGTCGTGGATGATTTTCAGGCGTTCGCGCGCGGTTTCCGAGAGCGGCTGCTGGTACAACAGCAGGCACACGCTGGCAGCCGCGCCGCGCCCTACCCGCCCGCGCAACTGATGCAACTGGGAAAGCCCCATGCGCTCGGCATGTTCGATCACCATCAGCGAAGCATTGGGGACATCGACGCCGACCTCGATCACCGTGGTAGCTACCAGCAAATGGAGATCGCCAGCCTTGAACGCCGCCATCACTGCGGCTTTTCCGGTGGCGGGCAGGCGCCCATGCACCAGGCCGATACGCAATTCGGGGAAAGTCGCCGACAGCGTTTCGAAAGTTTCCACGGCGGTCTTGAGTTGCAGTGCTTCCGACTCCTCGATCAGCGGACACACCCAATACGCCTGGCGCCCTTTCAGGCAGGCATCGCGCACCCGCGCCACCACTTCGTCGCGGCGCCCGTCGGAGACCAGCTTGGTCAGCACCGGGGTGCGGCCGGGCGGCAACTCGTCGATCACCGACACGTCGAGATCGGCGTAATAACTCATCGACAGGGTGCGCGGGATGGGGGTCGCGCTCATCATCAACTGGTGCGGCGTGGCGCTCCCGCCCTTGTTGCGCAGCGCCAGGCGCTGATGCACGCCAAAACGGTGCTGCTCGTCGATGATCGCCAGGCCGAGACGCTGGAATTCGACCTGATCCTGGAACAGCGCGTGCGTACCCACTACCAGCCGTGCTTCGCCGCTGGCGGCCATTTCCAGCGCAGCGCGTTTTTCCCTGGCACCCAGGCGCGCCGCCAGCCAGGCGGTCTTCACGCCGATACCTTCCAGCCAGTCGGCCAACTTGAGGAAATGCTGTTCGGCGAGAATCTCGGTGGGTGCCATCAGCGCCGCCTGGTAACCATTCTCGATCGCCTGCAAGGCAGCCAATGCCGCGACCACGGTCTTGCCGCTGCCGACATCGCCCTGCAACAGGCGCTGCATCGGGTGCGGCTGTGCCAGATCGCGGCTTATTTCCGCGACTACCTGGTTTTGCGCGCGCGTCAGTGCAAACGGCAAGGTCGCCAAAAACCGCTCGTTCAGCGCGCCGCCCGGCACCAGCGGCGGTACGTCGACGCTGCGCCGGCGGCGGTAATGCTGACGCATCGA
>CALMWM010000520.1 GCA_937873435.1 uncultured Gallionellaceae bacterium | reverse complement strand
CTGGACCGAGTGGAACGCCAAGTACCGCGACGCGGTGCGCGCCTACTGGAAGGGCCAGGGGGGATTGATCGGCGACCTCGCCTACCGCCTCACCGGATCGAGCGACCTGTATGCCCACAATGGCCGCAGGCCTTATGCCAGCATCAATTTCATCACCGCCCACGATGGCTACACCCTGCACGACCTGGTCAGCTTCGAGCAGAAAAACAATCTCGCCAATGGCGAGAAGAACCGGGACGGAACCGACAACAACCTGTCCTGGAATTGCGGCATCGAGGGGCCGACCGACGATGCGGAAATTCTCGCCCTGCGCGCCCGGCAAAAGCGCAATTTCCTGGCCACCCTGTTTCTTTCCCAGGGCGTGCCGATGTTGCTTTCCGGCGACGAGATGGGGCGCGAGCAGCAAGGCAATAACAATGCCTATTGCCAGGACAATGAAATCAGCTGGCTCGATTGGCGGCTGGAACCGGAAGACGAGGAATTGTTTGCCTTCGTCCGGCACATGATAGCCTTGCGCAAAACCCACCCGGTTTTCCGCAGACGCAGCTTTTTCCAGGAACAACGGCTGCGCGGCAAGATCAAGAACATCCTGTGGTTCAATCCCGACGGGCTGGAGATGGGCGACGACGAGTGGAACCTGGGTTTCGCCCGCTGCCTCGGCATGTATCTCGCGGGAGACGCCATCGGCGAGGTCGACCGGCGGGGAATCCCGGTTGGCGACGACGATTTCCTGCTCATGTTGAACGCCTCCCCCGACGAGATTCCGTTCACGCTGCCGGGTTTTCGTACCCATGTACGTTGGCAGCCTGTCGTCGACACGAGTTTTCCGTCCCAATCTTCGGACAAAAAGCGCTACGCGCGCGGCAGCACCTACCCGCTTCAGGGACGATCCCTGGTTATGCTGCGGCAGGCGAGAACATGAAACCAGGAGTTTCCTGCGGTCAGCCGCCGAGATTCCGCACGTCGACCGACACCGCCAGCTCGTGTTCGCCGCCGCCGAAGATCACGCCCTTGAGCGGGTTTACGTCGCCGTAGTCGCGCCCCCAGCCGACGACGATGTGCTGATCCACCGGAATCTGGTTGTTGGTGGGATCGAAATCCATCCAGCCTAGTTCCGGCACGTAGACCGAGAACCAGGCGTGCGAGGCATCGGCGCCGACCAGCTTTTCCTTGCCGGGCGGCGGCAGCGTCTCGATGTAGCCGCTCACGTAGCGCGCGGCGAGGCCCTGCGCGCGCAGGCAGCCGATGGCGAGATGGGCGAAATCCTGGCATACCCCGCGGCGGTGCGCGAGTACCGTCGCCAACGGCGTGGCCAGCGTGGTGAAGTCGGGATCGTAGGTAAAGTCGGCATGGATGCGTCCCATCAGGTCATGCACGGCTTCCAGCAAAGACCGGCCAGGCGGGAAAGAAGCCTGTGCATAGGCTGCCAATTCCGCGTCAGCCGCCACGAACGGCGAATCCAGGGCGTATTGCAAGGCATCCAGCGTTTGCGGGTCGCGCTGCTGGCGTAGCGATAGGCGCATACTTTCCCAATCTTTTCCCCGGGATAAATCCACGAGCCCTTCTTGAGATTCGACCTGCACCTCGCTGGTCGCCGTGACGACGAAGCGCTGGTGCGGTTCGCGGATGGAAAAATAGGCGACGCGGTTGCCGAAGAAGTCTTCGCGTTCCCGATAGTCGGTCGGCAACGGCTCTATCACCAGGCCCGTGGCGCGGCAAAACTGATTGGCGGTGCAACGCGGCAACAAGCGGGCTTCGTTGTAGGAGAGCCCGACGGATTCGCTGTAGTCGTACTCGGTTTTGTGGATGACCCGATAGTCCATGAGCTTAAGTTGTCCTCAATGGCGCGAGCGGCTGGGGCGCGCTTTCGTGGCGGAAATAGGCCGCGGTCACGGAATCGGACAGCGCCCCCAGCAGATAATTGAGACGCGCCAGCAACTGATCCAGATTCTGGCGAGCGCCGCTCTCGGTAACGACCGTTAGTTCGTCCAGCCCGGCCAGGCGTAGCGATGACGACGCTTCCAGCACCAGCCGTTGCTCCAGGCTCAGCCGTCCGCCGGATTTGTCGCGCGGCAACTTGCTGACGTGCTCCTGCAAGCGTGCGGTCTGGTAGGCCAGCGAGCGCGGGTTGTTCTCGTCCAGCAGCAGCAGTTCGAGAAACGCGGCGATCTCCATGTTGTTACGATAATGCTGGCGGTAGCAGATCAGGTTGTCGCTGGTATCCAGCATGGATTCGATCAGCAGAATTTCCACGGTTTCCGGGCGTTGCCGGGACAGGGTAGTACGCAACAGGGAGAGCAGCGAGGCGCCGCGTTCCAGGCGCCGCCCGATGTCCAGGAACAGCCAGCCGTTACCGCGCGTCATGTTTTCCATCGCCAGCCCGCTAAAAGCGGCCAGCGAAGTAATCAACTGATCCATGAGATCCTGTACCTGCCACAGGTTCGGTTGCACCAAGCGTTTGGCGCCGAGCAGGTGTTCCTCCAGCCCTTCCATGACGCGCCAGGTATCCGACGACCACAGGTCGCGCACCGCGTAGCCGGTTTGCACCAGGCAGCGCAGGGTGTTGGCCAGGCTGCCGATGCGCGCCTCATCCAGCGCAACGGA
>CALMWM010000519.1 GCA_937873435.1 uncultured Gallionellaceae bacterium | reverse complement strand
GACCTGGCCGGTTTCGCGGTGGGCGTGGTGGAAAAGGACAAGGTCATCACCGGCCGCACCATCGTTGCCGGCGACGCAGTGCTGGGGCTGGCTTCCAGCGGCGCGCATTCCAACGGCTACTCGCTGGTGCGCAAGATCGTCGAGCGTTCCGGCATCGACCTGAACAGCGATTTCCACGGCCGTCCGCTGCGCGAAGTGCTACTGGCGCCGACCCGCATTTACGTCAAACCGTTGCTGGCCCTGATGGCCAGTCTTCCGGTGAAAGGCATGGCGCATATCACCGGCGGCGGCCTGCTGGAGAACATCCCGCGCGTGTTGCCGGAAAACCTCAGCGCGGTGCTGCAAAAAGACAGCTGGACCATGCCGCCGCTGTTTACCTGGATGCAACAGGAAGGCGGCGTGGCCGAGAAGGAAATGCATCGCACCTTCAACTGCGGCATCGGCATGGCGGTAATCGTCGCCGCCGAGCACGCCGAGGAAGCCATGCGCCAGCTCGCCGCTTCCGGCGAAACGGTGTGGCGCATCGGCAGCGTGGAAGTGCGTGCCGAAGGGCAGCCGCAAACCGTGGTGGTATGAAAAATATCGTCATCCTCGTTTCCGGGCGCGGCAGCAACATGCAGGCGATCCTGGAGGCGCAACTGCCGCTCAAGGTGGCCGCCGTTATCAGTAACAAGGCCGCTGCCCCGGCGCTGGAAATCGCCAGGCAGCACGGCGTGGCGACTTTTACCTTGAGCCACCGCGATTACCTCGACCGCGAGAGTTTCGACCGGGCGATGGCGGAGATCATCGACGGCCATCATGCCGACCTGGTGGTGCTGGCCGGCTTCATGCGCATCCTGTCGCCGTGGTTCGTCGAGCATTATCGCAACCGCCTGATCAATATCCATCCCTCGCTGTTGCCGGCCTTTACAGGCCTCGACCCCCACGCCAGAGCGCTGGCAGAAGGGGTGAAAATTCACGGCTGCACCGTGCATTTCGTTACCAATGAGCTGGATCGCGGCCCCATCGTGGCCCAGGCCGCCGTGCCGGTGTACCCGGACGACGACGAAGCCGCGCTGGCGGCGCGGGTGCTGGAACAGGAACACCGCATCTATCCGGCGGCGCTGCGCTGGTTCGCCGAGGACAGACTGACCATAGCCGGAAACGGCAGCGTTCTCCTGAAAAACCAGGAAAAACCCGGTGGCGTATTGCCTGTTCCTGATCTGGTGGGTTGAAATTCTTCCCGATTGGGGATACTTTGGACGCCACCTAAAAGCCACGCCTGCAAGCCCAAGATGATCAAGCGCATTCCCCTGCACCAACTCAAGCCCGGCATGTACGTGCACGACCTCAATTGCAGCTGGGTCGTGCATCCCCTGTTCCTTACCCGCTTCAAGGTGAAGTCCGAGCAGGAAATCGAGAAGGTTGCCGCGCTGGGCGTGCGCGAGGTCTATATCGACAGCAACCTGGGCGACGATTTGCACGATGCGCTGACCATGGACGAGGTCATGCGCGACATCGAGGAGGAGATGCAGCAGTTGGGCGGCACGACCGGAAATTTACCGGAAAGCCGTATTTCCAAGGATGAAGAGATCGAGGCGGCGCTCGGCATCCACCAACATGCGAATCAGGTGATTCGCAACATGATGTCGGACGTCCGCCTGGGGCGCCAGCTTGAAAGCGGCGGAGTGGCCGAGGCGATCGAAGGTATTGCCGATTCGGTGTTGCGCAATTCCAGCGCCTTGATCCAGCTCAGTCAAATCAAGAACAAGGACGATTACACCTTTCTTCACTCGGTGGGCGTGTGCGCGCTGCTGACTTCGTTCTGCAACGTCCTGCACCTCGGCAAGGATGTCACGCGCCAGGTGAGTATCGGCGGCTTGCTGCACGACATCGGCAAAATGCAGGTGCCGAACGAAATCCTCAACAAGCCGGGGCGGTTGACCGAGGTGGAATTCGACGAGATGAAACGGCATGTGATCCTCGGCAGCAACCTGGTCGCCGGGGTGGAATGGGTGACGCCCATCGCCCGCGCCGTGCTCGAACAGCATCACGAGCGTTACGACGGCACCGGCTACCCCGGGGGATTGAAGGGTGGCGCGATTTCCCAATTCGGCCAGATGGCGGCAATCGTCGACGTCTACGACGCGATTACCGCCGAGCGGGTCTACCACCGGGCGATGGCGCCGGTGGAGGCGCTGCGCAAATTGCAGGAGTGGAGCAAGTTCCATTTCAACGAAGAACTGGTGCGGCACTTCATCCGCAGCGTCGGCATTTATCCCGTCGGTACCCTGGTGAAGCTGGAAAGCGGGCTGCTCGGCATCGTGGTGGAGCAGAACGGCGCCGACCTGCTGAGGCCGGTGCTGCGGATGGTTTACGACGCCGGCAAACGCTGGGCGTTATCGCCTTATAACCTCGATCTTGCGGCACCCGCCGGGGACGCCGATCGCATTGTCGGACACGAACTGCCGGAGCGCTGGGGTATCGATGTCCAGCTACATTTGACGGCAACGTAGCCGGTCAAGAGGGAATGGCGCTGCGGATGAGCGGAATGGCGATGACGAAGCGTGCGCCAGATTCGCTGTTGGATGCTTCCAGGCTGCCGTCCAGGTTGCGCTCGACGATGATCTTGGTCATGTAGAGGCCGATGCCGCTGTCCAGTTCCTTGGTGGAAAAATAGGGGTCGAAAATTTTCGGCAGCAGTTCGTCCGGGATGCCACCGCCATTATCCTCAATGCTCAGTAATGCCTTGCCTTCCCTTTCTTCACGCCGCACCGAAATCCGCCCGTTGCGGATGCCCCGCTCGATCAGCGCATCCTTGGCGTTGGCGATCAGGTTGAGCACCGCCTGGGCAAACTGGTTGGTATAGCCGGTGACGCTCAGACCGGGCTGGAGCGTGGCGTCGAGGGCGATGTGGTGGCTGGCCAGGGTCGCCTCGGTAATCGCCAATGCCTCGCCGACAGCCTGGGCAATGTCGAACTCGCTGGCCTGAATGTCGGGGCGGAAGAAGTTGCGGAAATCGTCGATGGTTTGCGACATGCCGAGGATCAACCTCATCGCCTTGGCGGACTGCTTTGCCATATCGGCCTTGGCGAGCAGTCCTTCGTTGAAATCCAGGTTCAGGTTCTGGAAGATCAGGCCCAGAGCGTTGAGCGGCTGGCGCCACTGGTGGGCGATGTTGTGCACCATCTCGCCCATCGCCGCGAGGCGAGTTTGCTGGATCAGCAGGTGATCTTTCTGGCGCAGTTCTTCGACCTTGTCGCGAACTTGCTGCGCCAGCGTTTCGTTCATGATCCTGAGCGCCCGTTCGGCTTCGCGCAATTCGGCGGTACGCTCCTCGACGCGCTGTTCGAGATGGGTATTGAGTTCGCGGATTTCCGCTTCGTGGCGTTTGCGTTCGCCGATGTTGCGCCAGGTGGCGATGATGTATTTACGGTCATGCAATTCCATCATGCTGAGGCTGACCTCGACATCGAAGAGCGTGCCGTCCTTGCGCCGGTGGCGGGTCTCGAATTGAATGACCTTGCCTATCTCCATCCGGTCCGAGAGGTCGCGGATTTCATCGGCGGAAAGACCTGCTTGAATATCTGACACGCGCAGTTGAGTGTATTCCTCACGGGTGTAGCCGAGCATGTCGGCGCCGGCCCGGTTGCATTCGACGAAGCGCAGGGTTTCCGCGTCGGTCAGTTCGATTGCGTCGCCCGCCTGGGAAAGAATGGCGCTCAGGATTTCCTCGCGTTCGCGCAGTTTTTCTTCCGCCTGTTTGCGTGCGCCGATGTCGCGGAAGGTGGCGTGCAGTAGTGGCTTGCCGTTGAGTTCGACGGCTTGGAGGATAACCTGGACGGGCAGGCCGCCGCCGTCTTTGCGCTTATGGCGCGACTCGAAATCGGCCCAGCCCTGCTGCTGCAGCAAGGCCATTATCGCTTCCTCGGGGGGATGCTCCAGGATGATATCCGTCGGCGCCGACAAGGCGGCGAATTCCTCACGGCTATAGCCCAGTTGCGCGCAGGCAGTCGAATTGAAATCGATGAAACGCCGGGCGGCCGGGTCGATCAGTACGATGCCGTCGCGCGATTGTTCGAACAGCAGGCGGTAGCGTTTTTCGCTTTCATCGAGGCGTAACGCGGCGCGGCGCATGGTGCGCAACACCCGCCGGTAGAGCGGGACGGTCAACGCCAGCGCCAGCAATAAAGCCGCCAAGCCGGTGACGGCAGTTTTGACCAGCACCGGGCGCAACGACCCGGTCAGTTCGATGTTGCCAACCGCATCGTCAAATTCATACACTTCGCGGGTCAGCGTCAGCGCCGGCCAAGGCGGGGCATCGCCGAAGCGCACCAGCACGCTGCCGCTTTTGTCCACCAGGGTCAGGCGACGCTCCGGTCGATGCAGGTCGCGCAAGGCAAATTCCAGGCGTTCCGAGGTGAGCATCCAGATGCCCGGATTGCGCCCTATGGTGCGTGTCGCAATGGTCGATTGGGCTTCGATCTCCGCTTCCAGGGTCTGTTTCAGTCCCTGCCAGCCGATGGTCAGCACCGCGGCGGGCGGCAATATCGATAGCAGCAGCAACAGTGCCAGACCAACCAGGCGCGGCAAGGCAATGAAAGTTTCGAGCGAAGGCGTGGATTTCATCGCGGCAGCGCCAGGTGGTCGAGTTCCTGCAAACGCGCGGCGGCGGTGGGCGATTTCAGCCAGGCGACGAAATCGGCAGCAGGGCCGCCCAGTGCCTGCTCATGGGCGAGGTAGAGCTTCTTGACGAGCGGATAGCTGCCGTTGCGCAGGTTTTGCAGGCTCGGTGCGACGTTGTTGAAAGGCAAGGCCATCAGGGGGCTGCCCAGGATTTTCATCATTCCCAGCGTGGTAGTGCCGAGCGAGCCCGGTGTGCGCACGAGCAAGTCGATAGCGTCCAGGTCGGTATCGGCAACCGTTGCCGCCGGATTGCGCAAGGCCGTTCCCAGCGCGCTTTCGACCTCGGGGGAAAGCGAAGCAAGGATCGCATTGTCGATTTCATTGGGTTGGCGCAGCACCAGATGAATGCGCGCCCCGTCGTCCCAGTAGCCGCGGCCGTCGCGGAGGATGCCGGCAAGCGTGGCGGCGGTGAAGCCCTTTGCCTTATTGCCGCCGGAAGTGGCCAGCACCAGCGGGGTATCCGCCCATGCCGTTACGACCAGGGTATTGCGCTGCTCCTTGGGCTTGGGCGGACGCCCCAGCACCGCCAGGTCGATGCGGTGCAACGCCAGCGCCCGCAGGCCGCCGGTGCTGCCGAGTGTCGGCGTTACCACTTCGAAGTTCACCTCCGGCCTGGTCTTGCGGTAATCCGTCACCAGCCTCTGGATTAATGCCGAACCCGAGCCGGTGCCGCCGATGCGCACCGTTGCCGCG
>CALMWM010000518.1 GCA_937873435.1 uncultured Gallionellaceae bacterium | reverse complement strand
TGTCCACTTCCAGGAAGCGCGAGAACACGATGCCGACGCCGCGCATCTGGCCGGCCACGTAGGTAAAGGAGATGAAGATCAGGCAGATCACCGCCACGATGCGGGCCGTCTGGGAATAGTAACGGTCGCCGATGAACTGGGGCACGGTGAATTTACCGAACTTGCGCAAGTACGGGGCCAGCAGCACGGCCAGCAACACGTAACCGCCGGTCCACCCCATCAGGTAGACGGAGCCGCCGTATCCCAGAAAAGAGATCAGGCCCGCCATGGAGATGAACGAGGCGGCAGACATCCAGTCGGCACCGGTCGCCATGCCGTTGATAATCGGGTGCACGCCGCCGCCGGCGACATAAAATTCCTTGGTGGTTCCGGCGCGCGCCCAGATGGCGATGCCGATGTAGAGGGCGAACGACAAGCCCACTACGACAAAAGTCAGCGTTTTCAGATCCATATTTTATTCTCCTTAGTCTTCGTGGACGTCATGTTCGCGGTCGATCTTGTCCATACGCTTGGCGTACCAGAAGATCAGGCCGACGAAGACGAAGATGGAACCCTGCTGGGCGAACCAGAAACCGAGCGGATAGCCGCCGAGATGGATGCTATTGAGCGGCTCGTGAAACAGGATGCCGGCGCCGAATGAAACGACGAACCAGATAATTAGGGTCGTGGCAAGCAGCTTCAGCGTGGCGCGCCAATACGCTTTGGGATCGAATTGTTGCGGACTAGACATTGGTCTCTCTCCTAGAAAATGTAGTGAACTTTGGTTGTTTATTAATCACTTACTTTTTGTACTACAAGCTTGCTCCAGACTTACTACAGGCTTACTACAAACTTACAGCGAGGGAGTTTACACCAACTTTCGCCAACGGAGCTATGGCTAATTGTTGTTTTTACACACTTATGGCATATAGCTCATATACATGACAGCGATTCCTTGGCGGGTATCCAAAATGAAATTATTGAGTTTTTTCAGTCCCAGCCTTGCACCAATCTCGGTAAAAAAGAAGCGGGGCAAACTGGAGCGGGGCGACCTGCCATCGGCAAGCCGAACCTGGCGAGATCGGGAGGAAGAGAGCGAGTCTAGAATAAATTGCTGAAAATCAATTTGGCAATCGCTTCGAGCGCTGGGAAGCCAGCTGGAGAAGGAAATAGTAAGTCCACAGAACAAAGGCCGCCGAACCCATCCAGGTTGTCAAATCCAGCCCCAGCAGCAAAACCGCGATAGCCACTCCCAGCAAGCCGGCTCCGCAAAGCGTGTTGACCGCCAGGACGGTCTTTGCCCAAGCCTTGCCGTCACCGATTTTCCTGCCGCGCCAGTCGGCTACGTAGCGATAATCCTTGCGCACCGCAATCGCCCAGGCACGAAAAAACATTCCGCCGGCCATGAGGAAAACTCCTAAATACATCAGGCGCACCAGCCATACGAACCAAACTTCCATCTGCACTCCTCCAGAATAATTTCATATAGTCATATTCGGGAAAACTCTCCCGAAACCTAAAACGCGGGGCAGTCTCCCATTGTTTTCCGAGAGACGTCAAATACCTTACATCCAAATCGACCGCTGACCGCCATGTTGCCTTTTGCAGAAACATCAGCGACTGCACCAAATAAAAACCGGAAAATGCCGACTCCGCTTCACTCATCCGCTCGCGTTTCTCCAAGACGGGGATAACGGCAATACTCGACGAGCTTCTGGATGTCCTTGCCGGGTGCGGGCGTCAACAAACTAACCGCGAGGATGGTAAGAACTCCAGCAGGCACCCCGAAAACCCCGGACGCAATGTCCTTGATGCCGAACCATGGCGTCATCCCGTAAAACCTGACGCCCAGCAGATAAAACAGGCATACCCCCAGCCCGACGATCATGCCGGAAATCGCGCCGTAACGATTGGCGCGTTTCCAGAAGATGCCCAGCACCAGCGCGGGGAAGAAGGCGGAGGCGGCGATGGAAAAGGCCCACGCGACCATGAACAGAATATTGCCGGGCTTGAGGGATGCCACGTATGCCGCCACCACCGCCACTACCAGCAGCAATCCTTTAGAGATGCGCATGCGGCGCTTGGTCGAGGCACTGTTGTCGATCATTTTGTAATAGACATCGTGGGAGAGCGTATTGGCGATGGCAAGCAACAAGCCATCCGCCGTGGATAACGCCGCTGCCAACCCGCCTGCCGCCACCAGGCCGGTTACCACGTAAGGCAAGCCGGCGATTTCCGGCGTCGCCAGCACGATCACGTCGGGATCGAGCGTCAGTTCCGCCAATTGCAGGAGGCCGTCGCCGTTGATGTCGTCTATCCTGACCAGCCCCACCTTGCCCCAAGCCGCCACCCAACTGGGCAGGTCGGCAATGCTGGTGCCGATCAGGCGGGTGTATACCTCGAATTTTGCCAGCACCGCCAGCGAAGGCGCCGTCGCATACAGCAGGGAAATGAAAAACAGCGACCAGAACACCGACTCGCGCGCTTCCTTGACGCTTGGGGTGGTGTAATAGCGGATCAGGATATGCGGCAACCCTGCGGTTCCCACCATCAGGCAGAAGACCAATGCCAGGAAATTGCGCCGCGCTTCCGCTTCCTCTTTTTCTCCCTCGCCCCGGAATGGCCGGGTGTGGGGTATCGGCTCACGGGCCGAAGCCTTCGCCGCCGCCAGCTCCTTCGCCAACCGCTCCCGCTCGCCCCCCGCAAGCGCAGGCAGCTCGCCGATCCTGGTTTCCAGTTCTTGCGAACGATCCTTGAACAGGGCTTGCGCCTGACGTTGCGCCGGGTCGTTGAAAATCACCTGCTCGCGCTCGGACAATTTCTGCAAAACCTGCCCGTACATGAGTTGCGGTACCGGCACTTCGGTAACGCGCTGCGACAGCATCACCACCGGCACCAGATAAGCGATGATCAGGATGATGTATTGCGCTACCTGTGTCCAGGTCACGGCGCGCATTCCGCCGAGAAAGGAGCACATCAGAATGCCGCTCAGGCCGACGAATACCCCGAGGGTAAATTCCAGCCCGAGGAAACGGCTGGTGATCAGCCCGACCCCGTAAATCTGGGCGACGACGTAAACAAACGAAGTCAACAACACCGCCACCACCCCCAAAGATCGTGCCAGATTGCCGCCGTAGCGAGCAGCGAGGAAATCAGGGATGGTAAATTGACCGAATTTGCGCAAGTAGGGTGCCAGCAGCAAGGCTACCAGCACATAGCCGCCGGTCCAGCCAATGATGAACGCCAGCCCGTCGAACCCGGAGAGATACAAGGTGCCGGCCATGCCGATGAACGAGGCTGCGCTCATCCAGTCCGAACCGGTCGCCATGCCGTTGAAGATCGCCGGCACACGCCGCCCTGCCACGTAGTATTCGGTAATGTCGGCAGTGCGGCTGAGGATGCCGATACCCGCATACAGCCCGACGGTGGCCGCGAGGAACATATAGCCGATGGTCTCGTTGGCTACCCCCATCTGCTCGGCAATCCCCAGCAGCACGACGAAAGCAATGAAACTGCCGCTATAAATCCCGTAATAGCGGCTCAACATGCGCGAAAAGGCTTTATTTTCCAGTGCCACCCGATTACTCCATCAACGGCAACAGTCTCATTGCACTAATTTCACATCAACCCGTTGAGCGCGTAGATATAGCGTTTGGCGATAGCCAGCCCTATCCACATCCAGAACAACAGGAAGAATGCAACGAACGGCAGGTGGCGGTCGAGAATAAAACGCGGCGTGACCAGGCGTAACGTTCGAAGCACCGGGGCAGTCACCACGACAAGCAGACGATACACCGGATTATCGTGGCGCCGGTTTCCGGCAAGCAGTGCCAGCACGCCTTGCCCCAGCAGCGCAAACGCCGCCACCTCGACCAGGACGCGCACCATGCTGAGCAACAGCAATTCGATTGAAGGGGAAATAACCTTATCCTTTTAAGCCAAACAACGGCCATATAACATTTTTCGGACAGGCGGGGCAATCCGAGATTACTCCTCTTCCAATTCCTGGACGTTATATCTTCGATCCAATTTGTTCATGTAACGCGCGTAATACCAGATGATCACCACGTAAATCACCGGTGATCCTTGCGCCGCGAAATAGAATCCCAGCGGGAAACCGATAAAGGTGAATTCATTGAGCGCCCTGGCATAGAAGCTGAAAACAAAGGTAACGACAAACCAGATCGCCAGCAGCAATCCCGTCATTTGCAGATTTTTTCGCCAGTACGCCTTGTGCTTTTCGCTGACTTGCATGGTGTCGCCTTCTCGATGGGCCGGATGCTTAACCGGTCCAGTTCACGTAGCGCTGCGCCTGCTCCAATTCGAGCAGCCCCTTGAATTGGTGGATTTCCCGGCTGAGCGCCTTGCTGCTGGCCACCTGGAGCAGTTGCGCGGTGGCCAGCGCGTCGGCCAAAGCGCTGTGGCGGGCGAAATTCTGGATGCCAAAATAGCCGATCCAGTCGTCCAGCGCCCGGAAACGCCCGGCCTTTTCCGGGTACAAGGCCGGCACCGCGTAGGCCAGATCGAGCCAGGTATGCTTGAAATCGAGGCCGAGGTATTCCTTTAACGCGCGCCGGATCATGGTCTGGTCGAAGGTGACGTGAAAGGCCACCAGCGGCGACTTGCCCATATATTCGAGAAACCCCAGCAGCGCCTCTACCGGAGATACGCCGTCTTGCTGCGCCGTGCCGCCGATGCCGTGAATCAGGATATTGTCTTTGCCGCTGGCATTTTGCTGCTGCACGATGATTTCAAAACTGTCGTCCAGGTCGATTTTACCGCATGTCACCGCCACCGCGCCGATGGCGATCAAACGGTCCTTGGCCAGATTCAGACCGGTGGTTTCCACATCCACCACCACCAGGCGCGTCTCTCCGAGCATGGCGTGGGCGCATTCGTCCGGCAGCCGGCGCCAGGCTTCCAGGCGTTGCGCCGCGGCTTCGTCGAGTTCGACTTTCTTGCCGAACAATCGTCTCAGAAAGTCCATAGTTTGTAATCCAAAGCCAATCGGGTCTGCAACTTGCGCGCCTGGCGGAAGACTTCCTTGAGGATGCGCCGGTCGAGGTCGTTGAGCGCATCCGGGTCGATGAAATTATCCATCGCCTCGCCCTGACTGAACTCCTCGTGCTGGCGGCGCAGGCGCAAGATCTGGATGAAGTGCAGCGCTTCCACCAAAGCGCCGATTTCCGCCTCGCCGATATTCAGCTTGGCGGCGGACTGGCGCAGGCGTTGAACGGTATTCGTGCCGGCAACGCCTGCGGCGAATGAAAATATCCGCGCCGCGTCGACGAACGGCGTAATGCCATTGATCTTCAGATCCAGCCGGTTCCCCTCGCCCACCACGAAATCGCGCACCAAGCCCAGCGGCGGACGGTT
>CALMWM010000517.1 GCA_937873435.1 uncultured Gallionellaceae bacterium | reverse complement strand
GAAGACGAAAGCGGTATTCCCGTGATGCTGCTGTTCACCAGCCCCGAGCGCGCCAAACCAGTGGTCAGAGAGTTTCCCGGCTACGGCGGCGGTTTGCTGACCGAATTCAAGTGGGTGCTGGAAAAGATGGATGAGGGGGTGGGTGTTTCCCTTAACCCTGTGCTGGAAATAGGCTACGACATCGAGCCCGAAACCGTGAAGAAATTGCAGGCCAGTTTGCAGTCTGGCTGACTTTCATAGACTTCGGGTAGGGAGTTGGAACTGAGGTCACTAAATTTGTGGAAGATTGGCGCCCCGAAGACGAATCGAACGTCCGACCTACCCCTTAGGAGGGGGTTGCTCTATCCACTGAGCTACCGGGGCACTTTAGCGATCCGTGATTGTACCATTCGTATGGACGATCTCTAAAATGCGGTAAGTTTTTTTGCGGATAATTGTCACACCATCAGCATGGACCGCAGTAAGTAGCCTATTTATTTTTTTTGAATTCACCTATCATGCTACTGACATGCCTGATAAGAGGTTAAGAGTAAAAGGCGCAAGCATAAAAACAACCGTAGTATTGATATTCAACCGTAAAGAGTTGAAGAAATAAGGATGGAGATGATGAAAGTTCGCAACCTGAAGATATGGGTTCGCCTGGTGGTCGGTATTTCGATCATCTTGGCGATCGCCTGGTCGGGCATGATCTGGTGGGCGACTGTGCAACAGCGCGAGACAGCCATAGGGCAGGCGCGTGATTTCTCCCAGAGCGTACATCGCATGACCATGGCCAGCCTGACCGGCATGATGCTGACGGGTACGGTTGGACAGCGCGCAATCTATCTCGACCAGATCCGGCAGTCCGAGGATATCAAGGAATTGCGCGTGATTCGTGGCGAAGGGGTAAGCAAGCAATTCGGGCCGGGTGCTGCGGAAGAAAGCAATGCCGATGCGGTCGAGAAGCAGGTGCTGCAAAGCGCCAAGCCGTATTTTCAGGTAATCGAAGACAAGGATGGAGAAAGCTTGCGTGCGGTGATTCCGGCGCAAGCGCAGAAAAATTATCTCGGCAAGGATTGCCTGATGTGCCACTTGGTACCGGAAGGAACTGTGCTGGGTGCGGTCAGCATGCGGATCTCGCTCAACAAGGTTAATCAAACGGTACACGATTTCAGCTTGCAGATCATGGCAGTGGCTCTTGCGCTCATGGTTCCTGTGATCCTGTTCGTTTACTGGTTCATCAACCGCTCGATCACGATTCCGCTCACCAAAGTTTCCACCAGTTTGTGCGATATCGCTGAAGGCGAAGGTGATCTGACCCGGCGCCTTACCGTTGACGGCAAGGATGAGATCAGTGAAATCTCGGAGGTTTTCAATACCTTCATGAATAAGTTGCAAGCCATTATTCGCGAGGTACAGAGCAGCGCCGAACAAGTGCTGAACACCACTAATAATCTGGCTCGCGTTTCAGCCCAGGTGGCGGCGAATTCCCAGTTGCAGAGTTCGGAAGCGTATTCCATGGCGGCGCAAGTGGAAATCATGACTTACAATATCGACGGGGTGGCGAGCCAGGCCGAGCAAGTTCAGGAGGTTTCCACCCAGTCGAGCGAGTTGTCCACCCACGGCAGCGAAGTCATCCATAATGCGGCAGCTGAGATGAACAAGATCACCGAGTCGGTGAACGATTCATCCGCCATCATTCAGGATCTCGGCCAACAATCTGACCAGATTTCGGCAATCGTCAGCGTCATCAAGGAAATCGCCGATCAGACCAATCTTTTGGCGCTCAATGCGGCCATCGAGGCGGCACGGGCCGGTGAGCAAGGGCGGGGGTTCGCGGTGGTGGCCGATGAGGTGCGCAAGCTGGCCGAGCGCACCGCCAATTCCACCAAGGAAATTACCTCGATGATCGAAAAAATCCAGCACGGTACCCAGCTGGCAATCAGCAGCATGGAATCAGGGGTGGCTCGAGTGAGCGAGGGTACGGCGTTGGCAAAGCAGGCAGGCGAGGCCATCAACCAGATCAAGTCAGGCGTCCAGCAGGTGGTTGAGGCCGTGAGCGAAATTTCCGTCTCGCTGAAGGAACAAAGTCAGACCAACAGCGAAAATGCGCACAAGGTGGAGTATATTGCGCGCCTGTCGGAAGAAAACAGCCAGGCTTTCCAGCAAACAGCCGATACGATTCGCGATCTGGAGCAACTGGCGGATAATCTGCAAAGTGTGGTGGGGCGTTTTAAAACCTGATTTTTTAAATGTGGACTAATATAATTAGGAGGTTGCAATGAATTTCGACGATGCTATCGCAGCACATATCAAATGGAAAGTCCGGCTGACCCAGTTTATCGATGGCACTAGTTCCGAGCAGCTTAAGAGCGAAACAATATGCAAGGATAATCTATGCGATTTGGGTAAATGGATTTACGGTGAGGGCGCCGCATTCAACAGCAAGCCCCATTACAAGGATCTGGTAACCAAGCACGCAAATTTTCACCGTTGCGCAGCGGATGTGGTCAAAAAGGTTGAAGGTAACGACAAGGCTGGCGCCAAATCACTGCTGACCGGGCAGTTTGCCGTGGCTTCGAAAGAAACCGTGACTGCCATTATGGAGTTGAAGAAAGAGGCAAAATAAGTCGTTTTTGCCTTTTCTCAGTTGCTCAAAACCCGGATACGGAGGCCGTAATCCGGGTTTTTTTACTTGCTGTGTTGTTTTAGGTTAATCGAAAATAACCGTCTTGTTGGCATACAGCAAAATGCGGTTTTCTATATGCCATCTCACTGCGCGCGATAGCACGACTTTTTCCAGGTCGCGTCCTTTCTGAATCAGGTCGTTCAATTCGTCTCGGTGCGAAATGCGCGCGACGTCTTGTTCGATGATCGGGCCGTCGTCGAGAATTTCCGTTACGTAATGACTGGTTGCGCCGATCAGCTTGACGCCGCGCTCAAAGGCGCGGTGGTAAGGCTTCGCACCGTGGAAAGCGGGCAGGAAAGAATGGTGGATATTGATGATGCGGTTGGGGTAGTGTCTGATGAAATCAGCGGATAGAACCTGCATGTAACGTGCCAGTACGATCAACTCGACATGGTGATGACGTAACACGGCGAGTTGGTCTTTCTCCGATTCGTGCTTGCCATCCTTTTGTACCGGGATATGCTGGAAGGGTATGCGATAAGCCTCTGCCAGCCACTGGGTATCTGTATGGTTGCTGATGATTAGCGGGATGTCGCAATTCAACTCACCGCTCTGG
>CALMWM010000516.1 GCA_937873435.1 uncultured Gallionellaceae bacterium | reverse complement strand
ACGCGGGTCGATCAAGTTGGTTCCTGGCTAGCGCAATTGGCGCGCGGCAATGTCGCGGAGGCGGCGCAGGCAATGTGCGAAGCACTTGCGGCGCTAAATCACCATAAACTGCAAGCCGGGGCGCGCCTCGAATTATTGGAACTGTATCGTAACGCCATCGGCGATTTGTTGCCGGCGATGAAGGCGCAGTTCGTTATCGTGCCCTTGCCGCTGCCGGAGAGGAACCAGCGCATCGCCGATCTCAATCGCAGGCTCTATACCGAGTTGGCCCATGGCTACAAGATTGCGATGCAGGATCTCGCCGATGGAGCCTCGGAGTTCGTGATCCAGCGGGCGATTGCCTGTCTGGGCCAGGTTCTCTCCACCTGTTACGAAACTTATGTGCCAGTACCGGGGGGCGTATGGTCGGATATCCATCGCCTTTACCGCCACGCGGAGCGCTACGGCTTGCTGGACAAGCCGGTGGAGGACGGTGCTGCCACCAGCAGCGTTACACAGGTGTGCAAGCAGGCATACCTGCTGGCGGTGGCCGATCCTTACCATCTGATGCAGGGGGAGGTGATTCGGGTGCTGGATTATGCCGGACGCTTCGCCCACCTTGCCGAATTGCGTAGCGGTGCGGCGGGCGACGTTCAGGGCAGCCTGTTCCTGGTGCCGGTAAGCGGCGATGCGTCACCCCAGTCATTGCCCAAGAACGGACGCGAAATCGATTGGGAACGCAATGAGCTGCTGCATACCACGGCCTTGGCCGCTCATTTGTCGCAGCAATTGGGCGGACTGGAAGCCGGCATTGCACCGGCTGACTTGCTTTTGCCCGAGGTGGCGCGCGACCAGACATATCGCAATCTGTTGAAACGCCTGCTCAAGCATTGGGGTGCCCCGGCCAAGCGCTATTTCAACCGTAAGCAACACAGTGCTGGACTGGAACTCTGCGTGGGAATCCGCGCCATCCATTATTTCCTGAACGGCGAACAGGTTTACGGTGCGGCGGCGCAGAGTGGGCATGGGAACGGAGAACTGGATTTCTCAACGGGGGCGTCCGCTAAAACTTCGCCTTTTTCCGCCAGCAGCTGGAACATCGTCAACGAGAGCGCTGGCGGGATGGCGCTGGTTCAGGCCTCAAGCATCCATTCCCAGATCCGTTCCGGCGAAACCATCGGCCTCAGGTCGGAAGGCAGCAGCCAGTGGAATATCGCGGTGGTGCGCTGGGTGAAAACCGATTCCAAAAACCGGCTCGAATTAGGCATCCAGATGCTTGCGCCTTATGCCACTGCCGTTGCGGTAAAATCGGCGGCAGCCGGCACGGCAGCACCTTTCCAGGTGGCGCTGCTGCTGCCGGAGATTCCCTTGCTCAAGCAATCGCCGCGTCTGCTGGCATCGCGCGGCAGCTTGCAGGCTCAGCGCGAGTTTCTGCTGGAATGTGACGATCGAGTGTCGTCTTGCATGGCCGGCGAGCAGGTCGAGGCAACCGCCATATTCGAACAGTTCGAGTTCACGCAGGCGTAGCGGGTTCGCATAACGCTTTCAACGAGAGGTTGCTTTCTCCCAGCAGGCTGGCTTGAACGCCGGTCAACCAGGGCGGCAGGGTGTGTTTCAGATGATCCGGCAAGTGTTGCGGAATGTCGGTACGGAACACGAATTCGTGGAAAATATCGGCCAGCTTGATCAGTTCCGGGTTGCGGCTGAGCACCCAGCCGTTGTCGGCGGTGCGGCTGACCCATTGTGCCGATTCCAGGCGTTCCAGGATTTCCTCGCTCTCTTCCAGCCCGACATGTAGCGTTCCCTGCAATTTTTCCAGTCTGAGCGTATCACCGCGTTGCTGGGCCCGATAAAGCGCTTGCAGGGTTGCCAGGGCGTGCAGGAAGTCGTCCCGCGCGGTTCTTTCGTGGGGAAAAATCTGGCTGTGCCAGTAGGGTAGCGCAGCGGCAAT
>CALMWM010000515.1 GCA_937873435.1 uncultured Gallionellaceae bacterium | reverse complement strand
CCGACCCTGGCGGAATTCGCGCCCCGGCTGATCAAGTATTTCCCCGGCGATCTCGGCGCGCTGGTGCTTTATGCCGGCATCGCCGCGCTGCTCCATGCCGCGCTGGCCAGCGCCGCGTCAGCCCGCCATGTCCGCTGATCCGAACGGCGACGCCGACGCGCGCCACCGCAGCCGCATGGCGCGCAAGAAGGCGGTGGTGGACGCCGGCATCGCCCGCGCCACCGTCGAGCGCGGGGTGTTGCTGGTGCTCACCGGCAACGGCAAGGGCAAGAGTTCCTCGGCCTTCGGCATGGCGGCGCGCGCGCTCGGCCACGGCATGAAGGTGGGCGTGGTGCAGTTCGTCAAGGGCGCTGGCAGCACCGGCGAGGAAACCTTTTTCCGGCGTTTTTCCGAAGTCGAATACCACGTGATGGGTAGCGGCTTCACCTGGGAAACCCAGAACCGCGAGCAGGATGTCGCCGCCGCCCGTGCGGCCTGGGCGATGGCGGTTACGCTGTTGCGCAACCCCGAGATAGGCCTGGTGGTGCTGGACGAACTCAACATCGTGCTCGGCCTCGGCTACCTGACCCCTGACGAGGTGTTGCCGGACATCCTCGCCCGGCCGGTTCACCAGCATGTGGTCGCCACCGGGCGCAATGCACCGCAGTCGTTGATAGACGCTGCCGACACCGTGACCGAAATGCGCGACATCAAACACGCCTACCGCGCCGGCATCAAGGCGCAGCCCGGCATCGAGTTGTGAGCGCTGTCGTCCGTTCCTGCCCCGCGCTGTTCGTCAGCGCCCCGGCTTCCGGCCAGGGCAAGACCACGCTCACAGCGGCGCTGGCGCATTACCACCGCAAGCTCGGACGCCGTGTCAGGGTGTTCAAGAGCGGGCCGGATTTTCTCGACCCGATGATCCTGGAGCGCGCCTCCGGCCATCCGGTCTACCAGCTGGATTTGTGGATGGGCGGCGCGGACCATTGCCGGCAACTGCTGTTCGATGCCGCCGCCGAGGCCGAGCTGATCCTGGTCGAAGGCGCGATGGGATTGTTCGATGGCGCGCCCTCCAGCGCCGACCTGGCAGCCTTGTTCGGGATACCGGTGCTGGCGCTGATCGACGCCTCGGCGATGGCGCAGACCTTTGGTGCGGTGGCGCACGGGCTGGCGACTTACCGCCCGGGGCTGCCCTTTGCCGGCGTGCTCGCCAACCGGGTGGCCGGTACCCGCCACGCCGAGATGCTGCTCGACAGCCTGCCTCCCGGCTTGGCGAGTTTTGGCGCGGTTTTCCACGACCCTGCCGCAGCCTTGCCCGACCGCCATTTGGGACTGGTGCAAGCCGAAGAAGTGGCCGACCTCGACATCCGCCTGGAAAGCCTGGCCGCGAAGATTGCCGCTACCGGCTTGCGCGAGCTGCCGCCTGCCGTGGATTTCGCCGCGCCGCCGCCCGCGATGCGGTTTTCCGCTGTCTTGGCGGGCCAACGTATCGCCGTCGCCCGCGACGCCGCGTTCTCTTTCCTCTATCCGGCCAACCTCGACGTGCTGCGCGCCTTGGGCGCGGAACTGCATTTCTTTTCGCCGCTGGCCGATACCGAACTACCGGACGCCGACAGTCTGTACCTGCCCGGCGGCTACCCCGAGCTGCACCTGGAGCGCCTGCAAGTCAACGCGGCCATGCGTGACGCGATCCGCGCCCACCATGCCCGGGGCAAGCCCATGCTGGCCGAATGCGGCGGGATGCTGTACCTGCTGGAATCGCTCACCGATACGGCAGGGCGGCGCGGCGAGATGGCCGGCCTGTTGCCCGGTCATGCCGTCCAGCAGCCGCGCCTGGCCGCCCTCGCGCTGCAAACGGCGCCGTGGCCCAAAGGCGAACTGCGCGGCCACACTTTCCATCATACCCGCCTGGAAAGCCCGCTAACCCCGCTGGCGCGCGGCTCTTGCCCCAACGGCGGCGCCACCGCCGAAGCGCTGTACCGCGACAAGCGGCTCAGCGCTAGCTACATCCACGCCTACTTTCCCTCCAACCCGCCCGCCGCCGCAGCGTTGTTCCAGCCATGAGCCGCGACCCAGTTACTTTCAGCGAGGACGAACGGGCCGCTATCTACCGGGTTATCCGCGAACGCCGCGACATGCGCCATTTCTCCTCCGAGCCGATGCCGCCGGGCGTGCTGGAGCGCTTGATCGAAGCAGCGCACTGGGCGCCCTCGGTGGGCTACATGCAGCCCTGGCGGTTCCTGCGCATCACCGATGCGGTGCTGCGCCAGCACATCCACGATTTGGTGGAAGCCGAGCGCCAGGCCACCGCCGCAGCGCTGCCGTCGCGCAACGAGGAATTCCAGCAGGTGAAAATCGAAGGCATCATGGATTGCGCCGAACTCCTGGTCGCGGTGCTGATGCCGGGGCGGGAACAGCACAGCGTCGGCCGCCGCACCCTGCCGGAAATGGATCTGGCCTCGGTCGCCTGCGCGATCCAGAACATGTGGCTGGCCGCGCGCGCCGAGGGGGTAGGGCTGGGCTGGGTGTCTTTCTTCGAACCGCAAGCACTGGCGCAACTCCTGGCGCTGCCGGAAGGCGCCCGCCCGGTGGGCATCCTGTGCCTCGGCCCGGTGCCGGAATTCTACCCGCGCCCGATGTTCGAGGACGCCGGCTGGGGACAACGTTTGCCGGTAGCCGAAATTATGTTCGAAAACCGTTGGCCGGAAGACGCGCAACCGACTCCGGCAGCTTATTGAAATAATTTGGAACTACTCAGCAGATTTTCCCCCTTCTCCCGCAGGCGGGAGAAGGGCCGGGGATGAGGGAGCTTGCTTTCCGACAACTGTTGCCGAACCCCAACCCATTGCATAAACTGGAGTAGTTTCATCAAACATTCAAAACTGAACATTGCCCTTAACCCATGCTGACCGCCCTTTCGATGCTCACCGCACTGCTGCTGGATGCGCTGCTCGGCGAGCCGCGCCGCTTCCATCCGCTGGTGGGTTTCGGCCGGCTGGCGCTACGCGTCGAAGAACTGCTGCACGCCGATGCCCGCTGGCGCGGTGCGCTTGCGGTGGCGCTGTTGCTGATCCCCTTCACGCTGCTGGCGGCGTTCATGGTCAAACTGCCGATTCTCGGCAACGCGCTGGGTATTTTGCTGCTGTATTTCGCGCTGGGACTGAAAAGCCTGGGGCAGCACGCACGGGACGTCGCGCAAGCG
>CALMWM010000514.1 GCA_937873435.1 uncultured Gallionellaceae bacterium | reverse complement strand
TTGCTGGAAAAATTGTTGGCTTTTGATCGCGACGATTTGGATAATGCCCCATTGAATGGGCAAAAAGCTGAATGGATTCGGAAAATACTGGATTGTGATGCCGAAACCAGGGTGCTGACAGAGGAATGGATGGTTGAGCTACGCAAAATTCTGGATAGCGTCGGCACCGAAAGAAAATTGATTGGAGCTTATGCCGATCATGAATAAAGTGAGGCGAAACGGATTTTAGAGGAGACGGTTTATGCTGCACCCGTTTTTCTCGAAAGGGGAGATACACTTCCCAAAAATGATCGCAGCCAACGACCCAGTTGGCATGGTTCCTGACCTTCTTCCGGTAATGCGCGACTCGGAACGTAACCGCTCGCTGAACCAGAGAAGGCGTCAAAAGAAACGTCCCGAAACTATCCCGCCACCTCCCGCTGAACAGAACAATCCCGATAAACAACGACATGTAGATGATTATGCTTGATAAAGTCTGTTTATCTCGGTAATCTCTTCGGCTTGCGATGTTACTTGTCTGATTTTTCAGGAGTTCCGGTTGGAAAGCATAGTCATTACTTGGCGAGAATTATTAATTGGTGTCATCCTGATACTGGGCGTTTACGTTGCCGAGGTGCTGTTGCTGACACGTTCCGGCAAGGGGAGGGGAACCCGGCGAAGCGATGAGTTGCGAGATCGCGAGATGCAATCGTTGGAAATGGAGATTTCCAGTCTGCATGAGCGCTTTGATAAATTGCAAACAGAGGTGGAACAGCTGAAGTCTGGGCAAGCCAGTGCAACGCGCCCCTACAGCGAGGCTGTGAAAATGGCCGAAGGCGGAGTGGATGTCGATCAACTGGCAGCCAGTTGCGGTATTTCACGTGGCGAAGCGGAGTTGATCATCGCGGTTAACCGTCTTAGCCAGCAGAAGAACTCGCTATGATTCATAACGACGTTTTGAATCAGTTGCAACTACTGGTCAAGACGACGGCTCCTCCGTTGGTGGAGGTGGCCGAAACTCCTGCGGACTTACCTCATTGGACAGCAGGGCAGAAGCTGCCGGCTCACGTGCTGGCCAGTCTTCCGAATGGGCGTTTCCAGGTCAGCGTCGGGGATCAGGTTCTCGATATGAACCTCCCCAAAAACACCCAGCCTGGCGACAATGTCGAGCTGGTTTACGTCGCCAATCAACCCCGTCTTACTTTTGTTCTTTCCCGTGAATCCCAGGCAGCAGCCAAAATCAATGCAGCCGCCATTGCGGCTGCGGCAAGAGGCGAAATTCCAGCAGCCGCAACGGAACAAGGACAAAAGGCTCAGGTTACCTTGAGTGACACGGCCAAATTTCTTGGCGCGCTGATGCAAAAGGTGGCGGAAAGACAGGACGATTCCCAGGCTTCGTCTTTGGTAAAAGCCAATGCCGTAGTAACTGCACCGCCTGCGGATAGCCGACAATTTGCCCTGGCTTTGCGCGGAGCGTTGTCGCAAAGCGGCTTGTTCTATGAATCGCACCAGGCGCAATGGGTAGCTGGCGAGCGTTCCTTGGCGGAACTGGTGCGAGAGCCGCAAGGTACGTTATCGAGTTCGGCAGATCCCAAGGCTTCAGCGCTTCTAGCCCATGCGCAAGCTGGTGCGACAACAGTACAAAATGAAGCGCAAAAAGCCCAATTGCTGGTCAGTTTGCAGCCGGATGACGCACTCGCCCAAGGTGGAAAAACGGCGCAGCATGTCCATCCTGATACGCTGCCCCTTATTCAACAGCAGTTGCGAACGCTAGATAACCATCAATTGGTCTGGCAAGGCCAGGTTTGGCCGGGGCAACATATGGATTGGGTGGTTGAGGAAAGGGATGCCCGTGAGGGCAGCAGTGAGGGCGAGGAACCCGTAAACTGGAATACCAAGTTGCGTTTGCAGTTGCCGCGACTGGGGACTGTTTCTGCGGCCCTGGCTTTTACCGCGAGTGGTCTGCGCATAAATCTGGCGGCTGCCGATTCGGCTACTGCCGAAACCTTGAAAGTGGCCCAAGGTAAATTGCAAAATTCGTTGGATGCCGCTGGATTGCAATTGCTCGGCTTGTCGGTGCAGCGTGATGAGCTTACCTAGAAAATCTCCCCCGATGGCTGTAGCGATGGCTTACCGTGCCGGGCAGTC
>CALMWM010000513.1 GCA_937873435.1 uncultured Gallionellaceae bacterium | reverse complement strand
GCCTACAGGCCAGTTCGTCGCTGTTATTCCTGTTCCTGGCGCTGTTGTCGTTCCCCTTGCTCCCCGCCGGGCCGCGCCTGTGGCTGCTGTTGTTGCCGCTGGCAGGGTTCTTTTATCCCTGGCTGTGGGTTGCGGATAGCCGGGCGCGTCGCCGCCGCGCCATCCAGAAAATGCTGCCGATCTACCTGGACTTCATCTCGATGGCAGTGGAAGCGGGCCTGAATCTCTCCGGTGCGATTTCCCAAGTGGTCGAAAAAGGCCCGGCGGGCGCCTTGCGCTTCGAATTTTCCCGCGTGCTGCGCGAGATTCGCTCCGGCCTGTCGCGCGCCGATGCCCTGCGCCGGATGGCGGATCGCATCGATCTGGCGCCGATGTATTCTTTCGTCAGCACGGTGATCCAGGCTGAGCGGACGGGCGGCAGCCTCGGCCCGACGCTCAAGACCATGGCGAACCAGCGACGTATAGAGCGCTTCCAGGCGGCTGAGAAAATCGCCATGGAAGCCCCGGTCAAATTGGTTGGGCCATTGGTGCTGTTCATCTTCCCGGTAACCTTTATCGTTCTGGCCTTCCCCCTGGTGATGAAATACCTTTCGCACGGAACCCTGTGAAAAAAGGCGTGCTGCTCGCAAGCGGCAAGCTGCTTGCCCAGGTACAAAAGACCGGAAACGCCATCGAACGCGCCCGTGGACTGTTGGGCCGTCCGCCGCCGCCGGCGGGATGCGCTTTGCTGATCGAGCCCTGTGCCGCCATCCATACCTGGGCGATGGCCTACGCCATCGATGCGGTTTTTCTCGATGCACGGGGATGCGTGGTGCGGGTGGCCGATAATTTGCTGCCCTGGTGCTTCGCCCGCTGCTCCGCCGCAAGCGCGGTGCTCGAATTCGCGGCGGGAGAGGCGGCGCGCCTGGGGCTGCGGGTGGGCATCGAAGTGGAATGGAAAGAGGATGAACCTGAAAAATAAACGCTGTTTCCCGCTCAAGCCGCGAATGCCGCGATTCGGTACACTCCCGGCCATACTCGGCATCCTGCTGGTCGTGGGGCTGCAATCCCGGGTCTGTCAGGCCGAGACGGAAGGGCAGGGCGATCTGGTAATCCAGGCCGAACAGGCATACGACAAAGGCCAGTGGGAGGAGGCGCTGGCGCATTACACCCTTCTGGCGCAAAAACGCCCGGACGATCCCGAGGTGTTATTCCGCCTCGGCAACCTCAATGCCCGCCTGGGCCGGCTCCGCGAAGCCGCCGAGAGCTACGAGAAGGCGCTGGGAAGCAATGCGCAGCGCGCCAGGAGCTGGCACAATCTCGGCGTAGTCCGGGTGCGCCAGGCGATAGTCGCGCTCAGCGAGGCCCAGCTTGCTGCCGACGCCGCCAGGGAAACGCCGCCCTCGCGCCGTCTCCTCGACAGCCTCGAATTCGCCCTCGGCGGGCGCCAGGATGCGCCCGTATGTCCAGCGCCGGAACCGCGAGAAATATCCGCACAGCAGGAATCGCCCCTGCCCGTGAATACCTTGGTGGCCTATAGCGCCGCGCGGGTTAACCTGCGCGGCGGCCCCGGCACGCAGTTCGCCAGACTGGCAATTCTGCCCGCGGATACGGCGCTTACCGTGCGTGCCCGGCAAGAGGGCTATGCCCAAGTCGAGAGCGCCAGCGGACAGACGGGCTGGCTGCCGCTCGATTTGCTGCGTCTGGGGCCTGCATCCGGGCGCGCCAAGGGCACCGATGAACGCTAGCCGTCCCCGTGTTTCCGCGCAACGCGGCCAGAGCATGAGCGAATTCGTCGTGGTCGTGCCGGTGCTGCTGTTGCTGGCTTTGGGTGCGATGCAGTTCGGCCTGCTCTACCAGGCGAAGGCCACGCTCAATCTGGCCGCCTTCGAGGCTGCCCGTGCCGGTGCACTGAACCAGGGGAAAACGGACGCGATGCGGAACGCTCTCGCCAATGGCTTGCGCCCGCTGTTCACCTATGGCGCCAGCCAGGATCAAGTTATCGCGGGATTCGACGAGGCCAAGGCGGAAGTGGCGGATACCGCCGGATTCGCCAGGATAACCGTGGTTAATCCAGATACGGACACCCTGACGTACTGGAATAACAACATTCCCAACGACAACCTGCGGTATTCCCACGACAAGACAACCAGCGGCCTTACCATCCAGGACGCCAATCTGCTCAAAATCCAGGTGACTTACTGTTATCCGCTGAAAGTGGCGTTCATCAACCGTACCATCGTTACCCTGGTCAGCGTCGGGGCCGGCGACTTCGAAAAAAAATGTCTCGATAAACTGCGCTTGCCGATCAGCGCGCAAGGCATCGTGCGTATGCAAACCCGCTACTGCCCTG
>CALMWM010000512.1 GCA_937873435.1 uncultured Gallionellaceae bacterium | reverse complement strand
CCCAGTACTCGTCCAGGTTCTCGCCCTTGTAGGCGTAGACCGGAATGCCGTCGGCGGCGATGGCGGCGGCGGCGTGGTCCTGGGTCGAGTAGATGTTGCACGACGCCCAGCGCACTTCCGCGCCAAGGGCCGTCAAGGTCTCGATCAGCACGGCGGTCTGGATGGTCATGTGCAGCGAGCCGGCGATGCGTGCGCCCTTGAGCGGCTGCACGTCCTTGTACTCGGCGCGGGTCGCCATCAGGCCCGGCATCTCCGTCTCGGCGATGCGGATTTCCTTGCGGCCCCAGGAGGCCAGCGCCATGTCGGCGACTTTGTAATCAGTGAATTCAGCCACAGCAAGCTCCTAAAAAACTGTGGCCGGGGAGGGAGGCTCACATGCCGTCCCCGCACCCGGCGGGTTTGACAGGTGAGCGCAGTTTCGAACCGAGCCTGGGGGGCCAAGACTGGAATCTGGCCTCTTGCAGCGCTCCTCGGTAGGGTTATGATTCTACTATGGAATAAAACCTGGGCGACGAAGTTGCGTGGAACCAGGGCGAGAAGGGAGTGGGGCTGCCTGGCGGCCTAAACGGCAAATGACATTTGTAATCCAGACCAAAGAGGGGGCGAAGGTGTATAGCTTGCTGCACGAGCCACACCCCATTGAATATCCAAATAACTCCACCATGAAGGCGTGGGGAGTTGTACGCCAATTGGCGTACACATCACGTTAGGCCATAGTAAAGATGAGCGATACCATTTACCAAGTGTTGATCATCACCGTGATCTTGTTAGCATTCGTGGCTCAAATTGGCTTCGCAGCCTTCTTCGCCTATCGGAAGCAGTGGCGCCTTTTGAGTAGAGTTGGCACCGCCTTTCTCGTGTGGCTGGTCTCAACACCACTCGTGTTCGTTTTTTTATTTCTCCTTGGCGTAGGTGCTTGTGCCGCAGGCTGCCCAGGAGAACCATTTGAATTCATTTTGGCTACGCTAATTTGCGCGCCATCTATTGTCATTATTTACTGGCTGTTTAAGTACAGTAGAAAAAAATGCTGATGTTACGGCCTAACAAACGCTTCGAGAGGGACGCTCCGCCAGCAAGCTTCGCTTGCTGTCTCCGCGCCCCTCAAGCTACACGTTGGGCGTCATGAGACTCATCGCTACCGGCATCCTGGCGTTTGCTCTACCGCTTGCTGCTGTCGCGAGCGATATCGGCACAGTCACGTTCAACGGTCTTGGCCTGGTGCAGATCGGAATGACTAAAACCGACGTTTCGCGTGTCGTCGGTGAACCACTCCAACGTTCACCGGGTGCCGGCGATGTCGAGTGCGAATACTTCTACTCACCCAATCGGTTTGCGGGTGTGAAGCTAATGTTTTCCCGCGAGCACTTGGCGCGCATAGATATATCTGAAGGACCAATACCGACTGCCGCAGGGATTCGGATTGGAGACACCATCGGAATAATCGGGGACAGACCACGGTTTTTTTCATGACTCGACGTGAAAGCAAGAATGCACACAATGAAAACCGTGGTCTGTCCCCGATTACCGCTCTCTGGTTATACGGGTGCCCTGTCGTGGGAGAAGGGCAAACCGAAGTACCCAATTCGGGCACAGGAGCTTGCCAATTGGTTCGCTACTCCACACTCGCATCTTCCGTTTAAGGTTCAGAAGTTTGGAGGGAAGGAGGCTTTCGAGAAGATCAGAGGCAAGACCGGTATCCTCTTCTTCCAAAACTACTGGGGCGCCGGAAATCAAGGCGATCATATCGATCTATGGAACGGCTCCCGACTGACTGACTGGCGAACGTGGGCGAGAATCCATATCCGCATCGGAGAGTACGGGCTTCACAACCTTGGCGCAGGTTCCGATTTCCAGAAGGCTGCTTCGATCTGGTTCTGGTCACAACCATGAATCGATTCACTTCTATATCGCTTGGGGCGGTGCTTGGCATCGTATGCGGAACGCTTCTCTCTATTCCCTTTAACCATTGGTACAGTGAGAACTTCGTTCGAAGCGACGATGACTCCAATTTCCTGGTTGGGGTTCTTCTCTTGGGCATCTGGCCACTCTCGTTGTTAATTGGCGGCGCTATCGGCTATTTCCTGTGGCATCGAAACCTAACACTTCGTTCAAGGGGACACGCCGACAAGCGGCGCGACCCTTAACTCGGCCGTTGACGCTGTAGAAAAACCCTAAAAAACCGCCTCCACGGCGGGCATAATCCGA
>CALMWM010000511.1 GCA_937873435.1 uncultured Gallionellaceae bacterium | reverse complement strand
TACTACCCAAAGCCCTCCTCGCGAGGGCTTTGGCGTTTCTGACGGCTATACAAATCAGTTGTATAGCACATCCCCCGGTTCTTCAATAACCATGCGGCTGAAAAGCCGTTTCGCGACTTCCGGCAGCGTTGATCCGCTTTCGTTATAGCGGCATGGCCTGCTTCTGGTTTTGTTGTCTGTTTATAAGGCGTTTGGCTGATGTTTTCTGCTTGGCGGAATTTTTCTGGCGAATTGTGCTCTTGCCTCGCACGCTATTCTAGCGTAAGATTCGCACCCTTCACCCCTCCGGAGAGGTGGATGAGTGGTTTAAGTCGCACGCCTGGAAAGCGTGTTTGGGATAATATCCCAACGGGGGTTCGAATCCCCCCCTCTCCGCCAGTTATTCTTGGCTGTTTTAATCTTTAATGGCGGGCCTCCCCGCATTGCAAGGTAGTGAACCTGGTCAGATCCGGAAGGAAGCAGCCACAGCTATTAACTGCAAGTGCCGGGGTTCGGGCTCGCCACCCCATCTGCGCCTCAGGTGGCTTTCTGGTAGAATTCCGCCCCATGAGCTATCAAGTGCTGGCGCGTAAATGGCGCCCCAAATCGTTTCAGGAAATCGTCGGGCAGGAGCATGTCGTCAGGGCGTTGTCTAATGCGTTGGAACAACAGCGCTTGCATCATGCCTATTTGCTTACTGGTACGCGCGGTGTGGGCAAAACTACGCTGGCACGCATTCTTGCGAAAGCGCTTAATTGTGAGACCGGTATCACAGCTACGCCATGCGGTGTGTGCAGCGCCTGCCGCGAAATAGACTCGGGACGCTTCATTGATTTGTTGGAACTCGACGCCGCCTCGAACACAGGTATCGACAACATGCGTGAGGTATTGGACAACGCTCAGTATGCGCCCACTGCCGGACGTTTTAAGGTATACCTTATCGACGAAGTACACATGCTGTCCAAAGCAGCGTTCAATTCCATGCTTAAAACGCTGGAAGAACCCCCTGAGCATGTCAAATTCATCCTTGCTACTACCGACCCACAAAAAATCCCGGTCACAGTGCTGTCGCGCTGTCTGCAATTCAACCTGAAGCAGATGCTACCAACATCCATCGTGGGCCATTTACGCGATGTGTTGGAACGCGAATCAATATTTGGAGATCAACCCGCTCTGCAACTGCTGGCGCGAGCGGCTCAAGGCAGTATGCGCGACGCGCTCTCCTTGCTTGACCAGTCCATAGCCTACGGTGGCGGCAAGGTTGAAGAGCAGCAGGTTCGCGACATGCTGGGCGCTATCGACGAGACTTATTTATTTGCTCTGCTCGAAGCGCTGGCGGCGCACGATGGTGGCGCGCTTATTGCGCAGGCTGAACGCATGGCCGAGCGCAGCATTTCATTTGAGGCTGCGCTGCAGGACTTGGGGGTATTGCTACATAAACTAGCGCTGGCGCAAACCGTGCCGCAGGCGCTGCCCGCAGATGCTCCAGAACACGCAGCCATCATACGATTGGCGGAAATCTTCAGCGCAGAGGATGTTCAGCTCTACTACCAGATAGCTTTGCATGGAAGGCGCGATCTGTATCTTGCGCCCGACGAATTTTCTGGATTCACCATGACAGTGCTACGTATGCTGGCATTCACGCCGGACAGCGGCGCTGTCCCCCCAAGAGCAGCCTCCCCGACAAATGCGCCTGTTCGACCTTTGCCTCTAGACGAATCCCCCCCAGTGCCAGTAGCATTGCCACCAGCAGCAACGCCACGCACAGTACCTTCAAACAGATCAGTCGATTTCGACGGCAACTGGTCAGGGTTGGTGGCAAGTCTGAAGCTGGGTGGCATGGCCAAAATGTTGGCCCAGCATTGTGAACTGAAAAGCTGGGACGGCGACTGCCTTATGCTGGGTATCCCGGAAGAGCATCGCCATCTCAGCGACAAAAGTTTTCAGGACAAACTCAAGGCGGCTGTTGCCGAACACTTCAGCAAACCAGTTAAAATCGACATTACTGTCGGCCAGGTCAGCGGCATGACTCCGGTTCAAATTGAAAATCGGGAAAAGCAGTCGCGTCAGGCAGACGCTGTGGCATCTATAGAACAAGACCCCACCGTGCGCGAACTGGTGGAAACTTTCGACGCGCAAATCGTCGAATCCTCAATAAAACCATTACAGTAGGAGAGCGAAGTCATGATGAAAGGCGGAATTGGCAACTTAATGAAGCAGGCCCAGCAAATGCAAACCAATATGCAGAAAATGCAGGAACAACTGGGCAGCGTTGAAGTGGAAGGCCAAGCCGGTGCAGGTATGGTCAAGGTGACTATGACTTGCCGCCACGACGTCAAGCGCGTCAGCATCGACGACAGCTTGCTGGGCGACGACAAGGAGATGTTGGAAGACCTGATAGCCGCTGCGGTAAACGATGCAGTGCGCCGCGTGGAAGCCACCACGCAGGAAAAGATGAGCGGTTTCACTGCCGGTTTGGGTCTTCCGCCGGGGATGAAGTTGCCGTTTTAAAGAATCGT
>CALMWM010000510.1 GCA_937873435.1 uncultured Gallionellaceae bacterium | reverse complement strand
CATGGGCATACGATATATGCAATAATTCAGACGGGATTTCATATGCATATAACCATGAAAAAAACATTGCAGCGGGTTCTTGGTTTCGCCTTGGTCAGCTTGATCTCGGCCTGCATTCTGGGGCCAGGCCATGAGCCGTTACAGTTGCTAATGATGGACAGCGCATACGGCGCCGAAATTCCGCCCATCCTTATTGCCCATGTCGCTCCCACCACAGGGCGTTTTGCCTTGCATTCGGAAGCCGACCGCCGTGGTGCAGAGATGGCCATCGAGGAGTTCAATTCCCGCGGCGGCGTTCTGGGCCGCGAAATCGTTCTCGTGTCGCG
The DNA here is from genome assembly GCA_937873435.1 of uncultured Gallionellaceae bacterium. Classification (GTDB taxonomy): domain Bacteria; phylum Pseudomonadota; class Gammaproteobacteria; order Burkholderiales; family Sulfuricellaceae; genus JAGXQV01. The sequence goes on along the minus strand of CALMWM010000510.1, from coordinate 4,228 downwards.
CGATCCCAGCCTGGATGCCAAGCACGCCGCGAAGGTTGCGGACGAACTGATCACCCAGACCAAGATGGGATTCATGGTGGGCGCCATCAGCTCCGGCGTCGCCGCGAGCATGTCCGCCGTCTGCCAGAAGCACGGCGTCATCTTCATCAACACCAATTCGTCATCTCCGTCCGAGTCCGTCGAAAACGCCCACCGCACGAAGTTCGTCTTCGATGCCAGCGCAGCCAACTTTAACCGCGCCCTCCTCAAATTCGCACTGGCAAGTCGCAAATCGAGACGGGTCCTGTTGCTGACCGAGGATAACGCATGGGGCCACAGCAGTGCCGCCACCTCGCGCTCATACATTACCGAATATGGCGGCACGGTTGCCGGTGAAGTCGTCGTACCCGAATCCCTGCCCGCCCCCGCCGGAGCCCTCAAGCAGGTCGCCGCCATCCCTGCCGACGTGGTAGCGCTCAACATCAGCGGCGACAACCAGATAAGGCTCTTTGCCCAGATCGATTCGAAGACCCTCGAAAAGCAATCGTGGGTCGTCGGCGAGGTGGACTGGGAGGAACTCTATCCCGCGCCGGGTACGCCGCGTCCCCTGTACGGCATTACCTGGGCCTGGAATCTTGACACGCCCGGAACGGCGGAATTCGTCGCGCGTTACCGGAAACGCTACGGCCATACCAGGCTGGATTACCCCGGCGATGTGACCCATGCCGCCTACTTCGCGACCAAAGCGCTGCTCACCGCCATCGAGCGTGCCGGCACCACCGATAACCATGCGGTCATACGACAGCTCGAAAACATCAAGTGGACAGCACAGGAACGGATGCAGCATGACGCGGCTTATATGGACCCGGTCAGCCATCACCTTCAGCAAACCGTCTACATCGCCACCTGGCACCCGCGAGTCAATCACCCCGAGCGCGGCCAGGTAATCCTGGGCCGCGCCTCACCCGATCAGGTTCGCTACGAACAGGAACGGACGGCCCGGCTTGAATCTTTCGACGATACCCCGCATTACGCGCCATGAAGTTGTACCGCTCCGGCCTCATTTCGCGAATTGCGCTACTGGTCGTCTGCGTAGAGATCGCCGCCTTCAGCGCACTGGGATGGTTTTACATAGACCGCTTCAGCAATGCCATTGAAGAACGCACCTACGCGCACCTGGGCCTGGTGGGCCGCATGATTGCCAACGATGAATTGGCGATCAGCGCCATTTCTCACAAATCGATCGTGAGCGACCTGGTAGGTGCTCCCTACCTGAACGGCATGGTCATCGGCGGCAATGGAAGGGTCATCGTCTCCACCACCCCTTCTTATCTGGGCCGCTTGGCCAAAAACGTTCCCGGCTTCGATAGCCGATGGGTAGCCGATTCCGCGCCCGACGAAGTATTCATGCCGGGCGAGAACACGCTTACTGCGATTACACATATTCGCGGCGCCCAGGGCGGCTCGCCGATGTATACCACGGTAATCACGATCAGCACGGCCGAACTCGGCGCGATGAAGCGCTCCATCTCCCTGTGGGGCCAGCTCGGCTCGCTACTGTTTATCCTGCTCAGTTCTGCCGCTATCGTTCTCATCGCCCAACGCCTCATCACGCGACGTGTAGACGCCTCGCTGAAGGTCTTGAAAGCGGTAGAAGATGGCGACATCGATGCCCGCATTCCCGTTTCGTCCGATGATGAACTGGGGCAACTTCAGCACGGCATCAACTCGATGACGGAAAAAGTCGGCACGTTACTGAACCAGCATCGCCGCAACGCCGAGGAACTTCGGAAACAGAAAGATTTGCTGGCATCCATTATCCAGCACGCCCCCATCCGGGTGTTCTGGAAAGACCGTGAATCACGCTACGTCGGCTGCAACCGCCAGTTTGCGCACGATGCCGGCTTGGCTGAACCTGAAGAACTGATCGGCAAGACCGATTACGATACGAACTGGCGCGAGCAGGCCGAGTTCTACCGTGCCGACGACAGGATCGTGATGGAGTCGGGCATATCGAAGCTGGATTTCGAAGAACCGCAAACCACCCCGGATGGACACACCATCTGGCTGAGCACGTCGAAAGTGCCGTTACGGGGCGAGAATAACCAGATTATCGGCGTCCTCGGCATCTATACCGACATCACCAACCGCAAACAGGCAGAAGAACAGATCCACAATCTGGCCTATTTCGATCCGCTCACCGGCCTGCCCAACCGGACGCTCCTGCTGGATCGCCTGAGACAGGCCATGACGAGTGGCAAGCGCAGCGGCAAGTACGGCGCGCTGCTGTTCATCGACCTGGATAATTTCAAGACGCTCAACGACACCCTCGGCCACGACATGGGGGACTTGCTGTTGAAGCAGGCTGCACAACGCCTGCAAACCTGTGTGCGCGCGGAAGATAGCGTGGCACGCGTGGGCGGCGACGAGTTCCTGGTGATGCTGGCGAACCTCGGAACGAACGAGATGGAAGCCGCCAGCCAGGCCGAGGCCGTGGGACGGAAAATTCTCGCCGCGCTTAACCAATCCTATCAACTCGACGATGTCGCTTTCAACAGCACGCCGAGTATCGGCGCGACCCTGTTCATGGATCACCTGTCTTCAGTCGATAACCTGCTGAAACAGGCCGACCTCGCCATGTATAAATCAAAGGAAGCCGGGCGCAACACCTTGCATTTCTTTAATTCGGAAATGGAGAGTGTCGTAGTGGAACGCGCCGCGCTGGAAAAGGATCTGCGCAAGGCTATCCAGGACAAACAGTTCTTGCTTCACTATCAGGCTCAGGTGGTGGGAGAGGGACGAGCGACAGGGGCCGAAGTCCTGTTGCGTTGGACACACCCGAAACGCGGCATGGTACCGCCGGCCGATTTCATCCCCTTGGCGGAAGACACCGGCTTGATTCTGCCGCTGGGTCACTGGGTACTGCATACTGCCTGCGCTCAACTGGCGGCATGGGCCGCCCGCCCCGAGATGGCTCATCTGACGATTGCGGTGAATGTCAGCGCCCATCAATTCCGTCAGGCCGATTTCGTGAATCAGGTGTGGGCCGTCATCAAGGATACCGGCGCCAACCCGAATCGACTGAAGCTGGAACTGACCGAGAGCATGTTGGTATCCAACGTGGAAGATATTATCGAGAAGATGTATGCGTTAAAGGCCAAGGGCGTAGGCTTCTCGCTCGATGATTTCGGCACGGGCTATTCCTCGCTCTCTTATCTGCGGCGTCTGCCGCTGGATCAACTGAAGATCGACCAGTCTTTTGTGCGCGACGTGCTAAGCGACCCGAACGATGCCACCATAGCCAAAACCATCGTGGCACTGGCCCAGAGTCTCGGTTTGGGTGTCATCGCAGAGGGCGTGGAAACCGCAGCGCAACTGGATTTCCTGGCCAGCGCAGGTTGCCATGCCTATCAAGGCTATTTTTTCAGCAGGCCTTTGCCGCTGGAAGGGTTTGAGAAGTTTGTACGGGAAATTGTTTGATGCGCTTCCCGGGCTAAACCATTAGCCTGCCATCAACCGCGAATTACAAAGACCAGTTACACATCATGAATCCATCCCCTCCGCTTGCTCCTTGAGCACCCTTCTCGAAATCTTCCCGACCGGGGTTTTCGGCAGGCTGTCGCGGAATTCGACGCTTTTCGGCACCTTGTAGGGCGCCAGGCTGGCGCGGCAGTGGGCGCGCACGCTTGCGGCATCGAGCTTGGGGTCTTGGCGTACCAGGAACAGTTTCACCGCCTCGCCGCTGTGCCGATCCGGCACCCCGATCGCCGCCGCTTCGAGCACGCCGGGCAGGCGTAGCGCGACTTCCTCGATTTCACTGGGATAAGCCTTGAAGCCCGACACCACGATCACGTCCTTGCTCCGCTCGACGAAGCGGATGCTGCCGTCGGCGTGCATCGTGCCGATGTCGCCGGTGCGCAGCCAGCCGTCGCGGGTGAAAGCGAGCGCGGTTTCGTCGGGACGATTCCAGTAGCCGCGCATCACCTGCGGCCCCTGCACGGCGATTTCGCCGACAGCGCCGGGCGGCAGCGGCTGGCCTTCTTCGCCGAGGATCGCCACCGTGGTCGAAGGCAGCGGCAGGCCGATGTCGCCGCTGAATGCCTGAACGTCGACACGGTTGGCGCAGACGATGGGGGCGGCTTCGGTGAGGCCGTAGCCTTCGACCAGCGGCACGCCCATCTGCGCCTGCCAGCGTTCCGCCACGCCGCGTTGCAACGACATGCCGCCCGCCACGCCGAGCTTCAGCGCG
>CALMWM010000509.1 GCA_937873435.1 uncultured Gallionellaceae bacterium | reverse complement strand
GGGAGATTTTATTTGTGAATTGAAAACATGAAAAAAGCCCCCCCTAAAGTCGGTTTCGTCTCCCTCGGGTGCCCCAAGGCACTGGTCGATTCCGAACAGATCCTCACCCGCTTGCGCGCCGAAGGCTATCTGATTTCGCCCAGCTATAACGACGCCGACCTGGTGGTGGTCAATACCTGCGGGTTCATCGACGCCGCGGTAGCGGAATCGCTCGACGCCATCGGTGAAGCGCTGGCCGAAAACGGCAAAGTGGTGGTCACCGGCTGCCTCGGCGCCAAAGCCGATGTGGTGCTGGAAGCCCACCCACAGGTACTGGCAGTGACCGGCCCGCACGCCTTGCAGGAAGTCATGGCGGCAATCCACGCCCACCTGCCGCAACCCCATGATCCATTTGAAAGCCTGGTGCCGCCGCAGGGCGTGAAGCTCACCCCCAAGCATTACGCCTACCTGAAAATTTCCGAGGGCTGCAACCACAGTTGCACCTTCTGCATCATCCCTTCGCTACGCGGCGACCTGGTCAGCCGCCCGATCAACGAGGTGATGCAAGAGGCAGAAAACCTGGTCAAGGCCGGCGTGCGCGAGTTGCTGGTGGTGTCGCAGGATACCGGCGCCTACGGCGTGGACGTGAAATACCGCAGCGGCTTCTGGCAAGGCCGACCGGTCAAGACCCGGATGACCGAACTGGCGCGCCAACTGGGCAAATTGGGCGTATGGATTCGGCTGCATTACGTTTACCCCTACCCTTCCGTGGATGAAGTGATCCCGCTGATGGCCGAGGGCAAGGTGCTGCCCTATCTCGACATCCCGTTGCAGCACGCCAGCCCCAGCGTGTTGCGCGCAATGAAACGTCCCGGCGATGTCGAAGGAATGCTGGCGCGGATTCGCAGCTGGCGCGAAGTGTGCCCCGACCTCACCATCCGCAGCACCTTCATCGCCGGCTTCCCCGGCGAAACCGAGGCCGATTTCGAACTGCTGCTGGATTTCCTCCGCGAAGCGCAACTCGACCGCGTCGGCTGCTTCGCCTATTCGCCGGTCGAAGGCGCGCCGGCCAACGTCCTGCCAGGCGCTGCGCCGGAAGAAGTCAAGGAGGAACGGCGCGAACGTCTGATGACCCTGCAAGCCGAAATCAGCGCCGCCAAACAGGCACGCAAAATTGGCCAGACCCTCACCGTGCTGGTCGACGAGATCGACGAACAAGGCGCCGTGGCGCGCAGCGCAGCAGACGCACCGGAAATCGACGGCTTGGTATTTATCGAAGAAGCCGGCAATTTGCAGCCCGGCGATTTCGTCCAGGTCGAAGTGGTCGATGCCGATGAGCACGACCTCTGGGCGGCACCTGTCTAGGGCAAATCACGAATTTGTGTTTCGTTTTTCGCCAGTTTAGTTTTATAATGCGCCCCTGCCGTAAGGATTTCCAGGTTGCCGGTTCAATCAACCGCGACGCCAAAGTTTTCCATGCAAGCATTCAAATTGGGTTGTTAGCTCAGCTGGTAGAGCAGCGGACTCTTAATCCGTAGGTCGACAGTTCGAATCTGTCACAGCCCACCATAAAATCAAGCACTTAGGCCACCTTAACCGGTGGCCTTTTTGCTTTATGGCACACTCATGGCACACCGCCAAAAAATAGCACACTGAAAGCCGCCACCCCTTTGGCGCAACACTCCCACCCCCGGCACCTTATCAGCCGCCACACTTTGAACGATTGCCCCCCCCATTTTTCCCGGCACTGTGCCAAGAGAGTGCCGCAAATCGTGAAGAGCAGAAAATATAGTAGCAGAAACAACGCAACTAATCCGGCTAACTATAGATTGTTAATCCGTTGTTGCTGTTTTCTCTGTTTTGTTCTATGCTTTGTTCATCCATTCCAGCGAGCGAGGGGAACAGCATGGCAACAATTCAAAAGCGGGTAGCCAAGGACGGCAAGACAACAAGCTACAAGGTACAAATTCGACTAAAAGGGTTTGCGC
>CALMWM010000508.1 GCA_937873435.1 uncultured Gallionellaceae bacterium | reverse complement strand
GAAGATTTTTCCGAAGATACTTACCGCACACTGACGGCAGTGGATTCAGCGGTAATGGTGATCGACTCGGTGAACGGTGTCGAGGCGCAGACCATCAAGCTGCTCAATGTGTGCCGTCTGCGCGATACGCCTATCCTTACCTTCATCAACAAGCTTGACCGCGAAGGGCGCGAGCCTATTGATCTGCTCGACGAAATCGAGTCGGTGCTGGGTATCCAGTGCGCGCCGATGACCTGGCCGATCGGTATGGGCAAGCGTTTTCGCGGCACCTATCACCTCTACGACGACACTGTGTCGGTGTTCGATCCGCACGCCGAAAAAAGTACTGCCGAGGTTATCAAGGGGTTGGATAATTCGCGCCTGGATGAGTTGATCGGCGATCAGGCCGATGAATTGCGGGCGGATATCGAGCTGGTGCGCGGGGCTTCGCATGTTTTCGATCAGGCGGCCTTTCTCTCGGGTAGGCAAACGCCGGTATTCTTCGGTTCTGCAATGAATAATTTCGGCGTACAGTCATTGCTCGACGCCATTGTCGATTTGTCTCCAGCGCCGTTACCGCGGCCGACCACGACGCGCGAAGTGGCGCCCGATGAGCCGAAATTTACCGGATTTGTTTTCAAAATTCAGGCCAATATGGACCCCAAACATCGCGACCGCATTGCTTTCATTCGTATTTGTTCCGGGCGTTTCGACCGTGGCATGAAAATCAAGCAGGTCAGTTCGGGCAAATTGTTTACGGTGGGTAACGCGATTACCTTCATGGCACAGGATCGCAATACTGCCGATGAGGCCTATGCGGGCGACATCATCGGGATTCCCAATCATGGGACGATCAGGTTGGGCGATGCCTTTACGGAAGGCGAAGAGTTGAAATTCACCGGAATTCCCTCGTTTGCTCCCGAAATTTTTCGACGCGCGCAAATTCGTAATCCACTGAAAATCAAACAGTTGCAAAAAGGTTTGCAGCAGTTGGCGGAAGAAGGTGCAACCCAGTTGTTTCGCCCTATCAGTAGCAACGACCTGATTCTCGGCGCGGTTGGCATGTTGCAATTCGATGTGGTGGCGCACCGCCTACAGCACGAATATGGCGTCGATGTGCAGTTCGAATCTTACAATATCGCTACCGCGCGCTGGTTGCGTGGTTCGGAAGCTGAATTGAAAAAGCTGGTGGATAAGAGTGGTTTCAATGTGGCCCTCGATGGTGCCGATGAATACGTCTACCTGGCACCCAACCGGGTTAATCTAAACTTGGCGCAGGAGAAATTTCCGGAGATTCGTTTTCTCGAAACACGAGAGGTGTTTTGAGTGTGTCGGGTGAATACGGTATTTTTTGTTAATTAGGGTTTGACACCTGATAAAAATATCGGGATAATTGCCCGCTTTCGCTTGGAGGGGTTCCCGAGCGGTCAAAGGGATCAGACTGTAAATCTGACGGCTCTGCCTTCGAAGGTTCGAATCCTTCCCCCTCCACCAACTATTTTGATGTTGGTAAAATGCGGGTGTTGTGTGCCCCGTTGTTTGTAATGCGTGTGTTGCGGGTGTAGCTCAATGGTAGAGCAGAAGCCTTCCAAGCTTATGACGAGGGTTCGATTCCCTTCACCCGCTCCAGCTGTTGTTTGAGTGCCGGTTAAATGCCCATGTAGCTCAGTGGTAGAGCACTCCCTTGGTAAGGGAGAGGTCGACAGTCCGATTCTGTCCATGGGCACCACTTCATTATTCTGCAATCTTAAGGTGCTAAAAAGGAACGATCATGGCAAAAGGCAAGTTTGAGCGGACGAAGCCGCACGTAAACGTGGGCACGA
>CALMWM010000507.1 GCA_937873435.1 uncultured Gallionellaceae bacterium | reverse complement strand
TGTTACTCCCGTTGGTCGAATATCCCAACAATGTGCCGGAAAAATTCTTGCTGCCACTAAATAATTGATATGTTGAATCTGTGAAGCTGTAAGTACCCGTGTAGCGCCATGAGCCCATTATTTGGTTTTCACCAATTCCGGTTATTGTCGCGCTGAATGTTCCGCTGGTGTATGAGGTGGCTGAAGGTGACGCCGCGACTGGGGCACTAAAGGATTGGGTAGAGAAGCTCATGATATGACCCTCCACGGGGTATGAAAAACTGAGCAGGCCTTGCAGGAAATATCAGCGTAAGGAATTTGCACCAACCGTATGCCACCCCATCCCGCTAGTTCGATCGAAACGGTCGATATTGGTCATGGGGTATTGGGGTTAGCTACCTTTGCTGATCGCTTTTCTCTTTTATTTATAGCAGGCTGGCTTTCAGTGCGCCAAGCTATCCGAATCGATCTTCTTTGCATCGAAAGCGCCAAACTTCGACGCAATTTCAGTCATGGAATCCGGTTCGTCATTCCTGTCGGCATTCATCCCCGGCGCTTTCCAGGCGGTGTGCAACCTGGGCCGGATCGTGCAGGACTCGCAATTCGCGGTGCAATACTCCGGCTTCGGGGTAGGCGGCGCGCAGCATTCCCAGCCATTGCTTGAGGCGTCCCGGCGCGTGGCGCGGATTCATCGCGTTGCGGAGCTGGCTGTAGTGGTCGACGATCCAGGGCAGCAATTCGCTCCACGCCATCGCTGGCGTATTTTCCCCGGCGCGGATGCGGCGCGCCAGGTCGGGCCGGGTGATCAGCCCGCGCCCCAGCATCACGTCGGCGCAGCCGCTCACCGTGCGGATGTGCGTCCAGTCCTGCGGCAACCACACGTCGCCGTTGGCGATCACGGGAATCGCCAGGGTTTCGCGGATCTGCGCCAGCCATTCCCAGCGCGCCGGCGGACGGAAGCGGTCGGCGCGGGTGCGGGCGTGGACGACGAGTTCCGCAGCGCCGCCGGATTCCACGGCGCGGGCGCAGTCCAGGGCCAGACCGGTGTCGTCCACTCCCAGGCGCATTTTGGCGCTGAGCGGGATTTCCGCCGGCAGTGCACGGCGTACCGCGGCGACGATGGCGAACAAGCGTTCCGGCTGGTTCAACAGGATCGCGCCGGCGCCGTGGCGGTTGACGCTGGGCGAGGGGCAGCCGAAATTGAGGTCGATCCCCGGTGCGCCCAATTCCGCCGCCACAACGGCATTCTCGGCAAGGCAGGCCGTATCGTGGCCGAGCAGTTGCACCCGTACCGGCGTGCCGTTGGGCGTGCGCCCGCCGTTGTCCAGTTCCGGCACGGTGCGCAGGAATTTCTGGCGCGGCACCAGGTGGTCGGTTACCCGCACGAACTCGGCGACGCATAAATCGATACCGCCGATACGCGTCAGCACGTCGCGCATCGGTGCGTCGGCAAGGCCTTCCATGGGGGCGAGGATCAGGCGCATGGCAGCTTGAAGGAGGCTTAGCGTTTCCCCGGTTCCACCGGCAACGGCGCGAGCAGCGCGGCGATGTCGGATGCGCCGAATTTGGCCAGCCCGTTGGCGTCTTCGGAAAGGATGCCGGCGGCCAGCGCGGCTTTCTTGTCCTGCAAGGCGAGGATTTTTTCCTCGATGCTGCCGGATACCACCAGTTTGTAGACGAAGACTTTTTTCGACTGGCCAATGCGGTGGGCGCGGTCGGTGGCCTGGTTTTCCACCGCCGGGTTCCACCACGGGTCGTAGTGGATCACCGTGTCGGCGGCGGTGAGGTTCAGGCCGACGCCGCCGGCCTTGAGGCTGATCAGGAAAACCGGCACCTCGCCGTCCTGGAAACGCCGCACCGCGCTTTCGCGATCCTGGGTTTCGCCGGTGAGCATCACGTAGCCCAGCTTGGCGCGCACCAGTTCCGGCTCGATCAGGGCGAGCATCGAGGTGAACTGCGAGAACACCAGCACCCGCCGCCCCTCGTCCACCAGTTCCGGCAGCATTTCCATCAGCAGGTCGAGCTTGGCGCGTTCCTTGACGTGATGCGCCCCGGCGCTTTTCAGCAGGCGCGGGTCGCAGCATACCTGGCGCAGCTTGAGCAGGGCGTCGAGAATCACGATCTGGCTGCGGGCGAAGCCCTTGGCGGCGATTTCGTCGCGCACCCGCTGATCCATGGCGCTGCGCACGGTTTCGTAGAGGTCGCGCTGGCCGCCTTCGAGCTCCATGGTGCGGACGATGATGGTCTTGGGCGGCAGTTCCTTGGCCACGTCTTCCTTGCGCCGACGCAGGATGAACGGCTTGACGCGCTTGGCCAGCAGGTCGCGGCGCAGCTTGTCGCCGTGCTTTTCCACCGGGGTGCGCCAGGTTTTGGTGAAGCTTTTGGCGTCGCCGAGGAAACCCGGCAACAGGAAATCGAATTGCGACCACAGTTCGCCGAGATGGTTTTCCAGCGGCGTGCCGGTGAGGCACAGGCGATGGCGCGTCTTGATCTTGCGCACCACGCGGGCGGCTTGGCTGGCGGCGTTCTTGACGGTTTGCGCCTCGTCGAGGATCAGCAGGTGATAGTCCTGAGCGGCGATGGTTTCCTCGTCGCGCCACAACAAGGGGTAAGTGGTGAGCACTACATCGTGTTCGAGGATCAGGGAAAAGCGCTCGGCCCTATCCTTGCCGTGCAGCGAGAGAATCTTGAGGTCGGGGGCGAAGCGCTCGGCCTCGCGTTTCCAGTTGAAGATCAGCGAAGTCGGCAACACCACTAGCGCCGGGCGGTCGAGTCGCCCCGCTTCCTTTTCCAGCAGCAGGTGAGCCAGCGCCTGGGCGGTCTTGCCCAGACCCATGTCGTCGGCGAGGATGCCGGAGAGCTCCTGCTCGCGCAGGTATTGCAGCCACGCCAGCCCCTCCAGCTGATAGGGGCGCAGCTGGATTCCCAACCCGGCGGGCGGCGAAACCGGCTGGATGCCGGCGCTGTGCTTGAGCCTGTCGGCCAGGCGCCGCACTGCTTCCGCGCCCTTGAATTGCCAGTGCGCCTGGCGCGAGAGCTCGGCCAGGCGCGGCGCATCCAGCCGGGAAACGCGCAGCGCACCCTCGGGACGGGCGTCGAACAGGTCGATCAGGGTGGCGGCGATGGGTTTCAGGCGCTCGGCGGGAACGACAGCCCGCGCCCCGTCGGCCAGGATCAGCGTCACGGTCTCGTCGATCGCGATGCGCTTCAACTGGTCGGCGTCGAGCCAGCGCGGATCGCGCTGGAACAGGTCGTAAAGCAGCGGCGCCAGCGGCAAACGCCGGCCTTCCACGACGATGCCCATATCGAAGCTGAGCCAGCCGCTGTCGTTTTCCTCGAAATCGGCTTCCCACGCCGAGATTTCCACGCTGACATGGCGAAAACCGGCGGGGATTTCGACTTCCCAGCCAGCGGCGCGCAAGCGCGGCACGTCGCTGGTCATGAAGTCGCTCCAGGTGCTGTCGCTTTCCAGCGCATACAGCGGTTGCGGCGCGTCGTGACTGGAATACAGTGCATACGGCGGTGCCTTGGCGAGGCCGTAATTCTCCAGGGATTTGAGCAGGCGTTTTTCCACGTCGAGGCGGCGCTTGACGTGCACCGTCTCGCCGTTCGGTGCGACGATGAATTCCGCCGGGTCGTCCGCCGCAACCAGCACGTCGCCGTAACGGAAACGCGGGTGGGCGAAATCGAATAGCCGGGTCGCATAGCTATAACCGCGAAAGCCGGATATGCCGTTGACTTTCAGCGTTCCCAGTGCCAGCAGCGGCATCGGCGGCGCGTCGATCACCCGCAATTCGTCCGCCGCGACCGGCGGCGGCAAATCCGGCGCCAACTCGCGCAACGCGCCGACCACCACCGGAATATCCGCCTCGGATAGCGGCGGCATCTCCATCAAGCGCGCCAACTGGTGGGCCGGATAAGGCACTTGCAAGCGCCCGAGCTGGAACTCTGCCACATCCAGATACCACGGTTCGTCCAGAAACAGCACGGCGCTCGCGGCAGGCGCGGCGACCACCTGCGGCATCATCGCGCCGTCGGGGCCGACTTGCCACTCCAGCGTGCCGCTGCGCGTTTCGCCGGTGCGCAAGGGATGCAGCGCGGCGTTGTAATCCCAGCGGCTCGCGGAGGGGGCGCGGAAAAACAAGCGCCCGCAGGCCAGCAGGCGCGTCAGCAGCTCACCGCCATAGCGCCCGGACAGCGGAAAAATCCCGAAATGGACGCTCTTGCCTTGTTGCGCCCACAGCAGGCGCAGGATCGCGAGATCCTCCTCGTCGACGAACTTGGGCGGCTGCACCAGCGCGCGATCGATGTTGCTCCAGTCCACCACCCCGGAAGCGGGACAGCCGTCCGCCCCGATGCGCCCTTTCAGCATCGCAATCGCGTAAGGGTCGGAAGCATATTTCCGGCCCAGCACATAAAACAGGCGCTCGGCGGATTTGGCCGGTTTGCTGTTTTTCCCGGTGGAAACCGCGCGGCGGAACGATTCCAGCCACTTGAGCACCTCCGGGTTGACCCGTTTCGGCGCGGCCTGGCGTTCGAGCGCGGCCAGCAGCGTGGCGGCGGTATGTTTGCAATTATGCGCTACCGGGCAGGAACACAGCGCGTCGATTTCGATTTTTCCGGCGCGATCCGTGAAAAATTCGATTTCGACTTCGTAAGGGAAAGGCATGGTGCCTTTGACCAAGGCAACAATGCGTTCAGGCTGAATATCCAGGCGGCTGACCGCATCCAGGTACAGCTGTCCCTTGAGCACTTCGCGCTGGCCGAGCCAGCGCACGACATCGGCGCGGGTATAGGGGAGGGAGGGATTCATCATCCCGCATTTTAACAAATTGCGCGGGGGGGCATTCGGCAGAGACGGTAAAAAAACCGGTGCCTTCAGGCCGGCCGGTCAAAGCCTTCGCTAACGTCACTAGCAACCTGACCATGAAATAGTCGCGGATTTGGGTTTGCTTTGGTAAAGCGAGGTATTACCGTCTATAAATCAATAAGTAGTGCTGTTTCCTTTGATTAAGCATCATTGGCTGTTAATTCATAGCCAGCCCTTCCAGCAGGATTCTTTCACAAAATGTAGATAAGGAGATGACTGTGGGTATCTCGAACGATTACCGCATCGATGCACTCCTGCGAGCTGCCGATGCCCGGTGGAATAGCGCGCTTTCTTTCGGCACGCCGACCGAAGTCACTTATGGCTTCATGGATGCGTTGCCCAGTTATTACCAGCAGGCGGGAATCACTAATTTTTCTGCGCAGGATTATTCCACTTTCTCGGCGCTTGACAGCGTACATCGGGATCTCGTATGGAATGAATTTGCGGTGCTTGCGAAAGCAATTCCCGGACTCAAGTTCACTGAAGTTTCCGATCCGAATGCTGCCATTATCATGGTGGGGGCTATGAAATACGACGCAGCGTCGCTTGGGGATGCTAATGGCTACGTACCGAATGGCGGAGATACCAACGGAAATTTAAATGCTGCCGGCGACATCTGGTTCAATCTGAACAGCGTTAAATATGACCTCAATCGTGTATACGTTCTTCCTGACGGTACCTCGGTGAATGTGGGGAATCTTCAGTTCGAGGATATGGCGCTCCACGAACTGGGGCATGCACTAGGTCTCAAGCATCCGGGAAACTACAACCAATTCGGCGGAGGCGGTGTCGGCAACAATGCTCCGCCCTATCTACCTACCAGCGAAGACAACAGCACGAATACCGTGATGTCGTACAACGGGGACTATGCTGGCCCCGATCTCCGGCCATACGACATCCTTGCGCTGGATTTCCTCTATGGAGCAACAGCCCCGTCGAGCAACCAATGGGTGCTTTCAGTTGGGGGGAACAGCGCTATTCTTGGTTCAAGCCTCAACGAGTTAATTGTTCCGGGGCAGGGGACGCACAGCATCGACGGGGGCGCCGGAACGGATACCGTATCGTTTTCCGGAAACCGTCAAAGCTACTCCCTCACTCAGGACAGTAGCGGCAGGCTCCTGGTTACCGGCAACAGCGGAAGCGGCGTTGATACGCTCACCAACATTGAACGGCTTCAATTCTCCGACGCCAAAATTGCCCTGGATATCTCAGGCAATCCCAATGCGGGATTCAATCTCGCAGGGCTTGCCGATGCAGGCCAGGTCTATCGCCTGTATCAAGCAGCCTTTAATCGTGCGCCGGATAAGGTCGGTCTTGCATACTGGATCGCTCAAGCCGACTTGAATGTGCCTCTCACCACAATCGCTACTGGATTTACCACCAGCGTCGAATTCAAAAACACCTACGGGAACCTTAGCGACCACCAGTTCGTAGACCAGATGTACCAGAACGTTTTACATCGAGCAGGCGAGTCTAACGGTGTTGCCTACTGGTATTCGCAGCTCGATGGTCATGCTCAAGCCCGTGAACAGGTTCTTGTTGGATTCGCTGAATCCACTGAAAACCAAGCCGCTGTTATCGGTGTGATCCAGAATGGGATTGACTATACGACTTGAACCGAGTTCACAGGTGCTGGTTTTGGCGCATTACCTCATTACGACTTTATTGCCCGGAACATATGTTGATCTGGCTTATGTAAAGTCGAAAACGCAAGCACCTTGCCCTGATAGCCGATTGACTTCACCTCTGCATCTGGCTGCTACAGGAAATGAAGCGGTCATTTGGAAAACATAAAATTCCGGATACGCTTTCATCCCGGAAAATGCCCCCGAATTTGCACTGGTGTGGATAGCCAATCCCCGTCGGTACCCCATAAACGCTGCATGCCAAATGTGCCCCTTGCCTGCTTTCGGGCTGTCTGCACCCAGGGCCACACAGGATATTGACCATAAGCGCCTGCAAGGTTGCGATCGCGGGTATGCGGCGTCGACATTTGCTATGATGGCATCTTTTCACTGGCAAGGTAGGTGCGGCTGCCTGAGCCAAGCAAACCCCATTTACGGAATATTACATATGGCTTCTTTACAAGAGCAGTTTTTGAAAGCCGGCCTAGTCGACAAAAACAAAGTCAAACAGGCCAACCAAGACAAAAGTAAGCAGAAGAAGGTCGAGCGTCGGACCGGCACGCAAAGTGTCGATGAAGTGCGCCTGGCCGCACTCGAAACGCAACGCAAGAATGCCGAGCGGGCCCGCGAACTCAATGCCCAGCGCGATGCGGTCGCCACCCACAAGGCGATCATGGCGCAAATTGCCCAGATGGTGCAGCAGAATCGCCAGAGCAAGGGCGCCGGCGACATCGCCTACAATTTTACACGCGGCACGAAGATCGAACGGGTGTATGTGTCGGCCGCTGTCCAGGCGCATTTAGTGGCCGGACGCTTGGCGATCGTTTGCCAGGGCGGCACCACCGAATTGGTACCCAGGATTATCGCCGACAAGATCGCCGAGCGCGATGTCTCGCTCGTCGTTCGAGTTAACAAGACCAGCACCGAGATCGATGCGGACGATCCATATGCCGCCTTCCAGATCCCCGACGACTTGATGTGGTAGCTCGGGTGGCCTGCCTTGCGCGGGGCCGTGCCAATAGCGATCATTCGACTGACACACAAATGCGGCACAGGCGATCATCGCTTGTGCCATTGCGGAACGCGCTTTACTTCAATGTTTTCCGTAGCGCAACACCAGCCATATTCCGCCGAGTATCAACACTGAAGCGACCAGCAGATCGCGCGTGAGCGATTCGCCCAGCAAGAGGATGCCGCCGACGGAGGCAAGCAGCGGTGCGGAGAGTTGCACGGTGGAAGCGGTCATCGCACGCAGGTTTTGCAGCACGCGATACCACAGCACATAACCCAACGCCGAACTTACTGCGCCGGAGAGTAGAGCATACAGCACGCCCTGTGCGTCTAGTTGCAGCCATGGTATTGCGAATAGTGAAAGGGCGAGGGTGATGGGTGCGGCGCGAAGGAAGTTGCCCGCAGTAGTGGCGGCTGGATTCGACAGGCCGCGTCCGAACAAGGAGTACATACCCCAGGCGATGCCGCTCGCCAGCATCAGAACGGAATCAAGCAATGACGGCGCTTCCACGCCGGGTGACACCAGGATAACCAGGCCGGCCAGCGCTGCCGCAAAGCCAATAGTTTGCACGGCGGTCATGCGTTCGCCTGAGATGAAGCCGGCAATGATCATGGTTGCCTGCACTGCGCCGAAAAGCATCAGCGCACCCGCGCCGGTGCCTATGCTGCGGTAGGCGAACGACAGGGTTAGCGCATACAAGAACAAAGTCAGCGCGCTACGCCAGCTGCCGTGTGCAAGTGGCGCCTGACGCTGCCAGCGCATCAGCAGCCACAGCATGAACGCGCCGGACAGCAGGCGCACGCTGGTAAAACTGACGGGGTCGATGCTGGTTTCCTTGAGTGCCATGCGGCAGAACAGCGAGTTGCCGGCAAAGGCGATCATGGTCAGCGTGGTGTAGGCGGCGAGGCGGGGCTTGTTCATGCGGATCATTCCGGGAGATGAGGCTGGTAGCGATGCTACCTTAAAAGCTGTGCAGCTCAATGCGAAGCCAGGTGATTACTGGCGGATTCAGCCGCTGGCGCCTCTTGACGCCACCGGCAGCAATGGCCGGAAGCCGCTGCTCGCAACCATAGCCTGAATGCCTTAAAAGTATCGGGAGTTGATGGCCTTGATGGGTGGGCCACAATTCATCAGTTGGTTGGAATGTCGTTCGTCATATCTATCCCGTGCTACTCCACCGTTACCGATTTCGCCAAGTTCCTCGGCTTGTCCACGTCCGTCCCTTTTTGCAGCGCGGTATGGTAGGCCAGCAATTGCAACGGAATAACGTGCAGGATCGGGCTGAGCGGGCCGGCGTGGGCGGACAGGCGCAGCACGTGGACGCCTTCCTGGGCGACGAAGTGGCTGTCTTCGTCGGCGAATACGAATAGCTCGCCGCCGCGGGTGCGGACTTCCTGGAGGTTGGACTTGAGCTTTTCCAGCAGCGCGTCGTTGGGGGCGACGGCGACTACCGGCATGTCGCTGTCGACCAATGCCAGCGGGCCGTGTTTGAGTTCGCCGGCGGGGTAGGCTTCGGCGTGGATGTAGGAAATTTCCTTGAGCTTGAGCGCACCCTCCATCGCGATCGGGTAGTGCAGGCCGCGCCCGAGGAACAGTGCGTGCTGTTTGAAGGCGATGCGCTCGGCCCATTTTTCCACTTGGTTTTCCACGCCGAGGATTTTCCGCACGATTTCCGGCAGGCGGCGCAGTTCTTCCAGGCAGAATTTTTCCGCTGTCTGGTCGAGGCGACCGCGCAGCTTGGCCAGTACCAGCGTCAAGGCGAACAGCGCGACGAGTTGGGTGGTGAAGGCTTTGGTCGAGGCGACGCCGATTTCCGGGCCGGCACGGGTCAGGAAGCTGAGTTTCGATTGGCGTACCAGCGCGCTTTCCGGCACGTTGCAAATCGACAGGCTGTGCGGCTGGCCGAGCGATTTGGCATGATTCAGCGCCGCCAGCGTATCGGCGGTTTCGCCGGACTGGGAGATGGTGACGATCAGCGCGTTGGGGTTGGGGACGCTGTCGCGGTAGCGGTATTCGCTGGCGACTTCGGCGTTGCAGGTGATCCCGGCGATGTCTTCGAGCCAGTAGCGGGCGATCAGCCCGGCGTGGTGGCTGGTGCCGCAGGCGAGGATGGTTACACTGTCCACCGTGCGCAGGATGGCGTCTGCGCCCGGCCCAAAGATGCGTGCATCGAGGCCGCCGTGGGCGAGCAAGCCTTCCAGGGTGTCGGCCAGAGCGCGCGGCTGCTCGTGGATTTCCTTTTGCATGAAGTGGCGGTAGTTGCCCAGTTCGGCGCGCTCCGCAGTCAATTCGCTGGTCTGGGCGGCGCGGTCGGCCGGATTGCCAGCTGCATCCACTATTTCGAAGCCGAGCAAACCGATGTTGGCGACATCGCCTTCTTCCAGGTAGACGATTTTTTGGGTGACCGGCAGCAGCGCGGAGATGTCGGAGGCGATGAAATGCTCTTCGATGCCGACGCCGATCAGCAGCGGGCTGCCTTCGCGGGCGCAGATCAGTTGCTGCGGGGCATCGTCGCAGATCACCCCGATTGCATAAGCGCCATCCAGTTCGCGCACGGCCTGCTGGGTGGCGAGGAATAGATCCTTGTTCTGGCGATAGTGGTAATGGATCAGGTGGGCGATGACTTCGCTGTCGGTTTCCGAGGCGAAAACATAACCGAGGTCGCCCAGGCGCATACGCAAGGCGTCATGGTTCTCGATGATGCCGTTATGCACTACCGCGATGTTGTGGCTGAGGTGCGGGTGGGCATTGCGTTCGCAAGGTGCGCCGTGGGTGGCCCAGCGGGTGTGGGCGATGCCCAGGTGGCCGTGGGTTTTATGTTCGTGGACGGCCGCTTCGAGTTCGGCAACGCGGCCGGAGCGACGCAGGTTCACCAGTTCGTTGCCGTCCAGCGCTTCTTCGGCGCGGCCGGAACGGCGCACGTCCACCAGTGCGTGATCGACCACCGCCAGCCCGGCGGAGTCGTAACCGCGATATTCCAGGCGTCGCAGTCCTTCGAGAAGGATGGGTACGACGTTGCGTTGGGCTACTGCCCCGATGATGCCGCACATGTTAAAACTCCGTGATGAGTGATGAGTTATGGGCGATGCGAAATGGGTAAGATGTTTTACATCACTCTTTACCCATCACTCATCACTGTTTTTTCACTGGCCGTTTCCAGCCGTTGATGCTGATTTGCTTGGCGCGCGACAGGGTAAGCTGTTCCGCCGGGGTATCCTTGGTGATGGTCGAACCCGCGCCTATCGTCGCATCGCGGCCCACCGTGACCGGCGCAACCAACTGAGTGTCGGAGCCGATGAAGGCGCCGTCCTCGATCACCGTGCGGTGCTTGTGTACGCCGTCGTAATTGCAGGTGATGGTGCCGGCGCCGACGTTGACCTTCTTGCCCACGGTGCTGTCGCCGACGTAGGAAAGGTGGTTGATCTTGCTGCCGTCGTCCACCTGGCTGTTCTTGATCTCGACGAAGTTGCCGATATGCACCGCCTGCGCCAGTTGGGTTCCCGGACGGATGCGGGCGAACGGGCCGATGCGGCAATCCGCGCCGACCTGGGCTTCCTCGATCAGGCTGAAGGGGGCGATGCGGGTATCCGCCGCGACGCTGACGTCTCGCAGCACGCAGTTGGCGCCGATGCGGACATTGTCGCCCAGCGTCACCTTGCCTTCAAAAATGCAATTGATGTCGATCTCCACGTCGCGCCCGCAGGTCAGCTCGCCGCGCACGTCGAGGCGCTTGGGGTCGGCCAGGCGCACCCCCTGTTCCAGCAGGCGCTGCGCCTGTTCGTGCTGGTACAGGCGCTCCAGGTGGGCGAGCTGCGCCGGGCTGTTGACGCCCAGTACCTCCCAGCGATGGCGCGGCTGGCTGGCGTAGACTCGCACGCCGTCCGCCACCGCCATGCCGATCACGTCGGTGAGGTAATACTCGCGCTGGACGTTGTCGTTGGACAGCCGCGCCAGCCAATCCTTGAGGCGTGCGGTCGGCAGCGCCATCACCCCGGTGTTGATCTCGCGGATGGCATGTTGGGCGGTGCTGGCGTCCTTGTGTTCGACTATCGCGGCGATGTCGCCGTTCGCGTCGCGCACGATGCGTCCGTAGCCCGCCGGATCGGGCAAATCGACCGTGAGCAGCGCGGCAGCATCGTCGGAAGCCGCTTGCAGCAAGGTTTCCAGCGTGGCCTGCTGGATCAGCGGCACGTCGCCGTAGAGCACCAGCGTCACGCCGCCGGCATCGAGGTGCGGCGCGGCCTGCTGTACGGCGTGGCCGGTGCCGAGTTGAGGTTCCTGCTTGACCCAGGCGATGGCGGGGTCGTCGATCCGTTGCGGCACGGTTTCCCCGCCGTGGCCGTAGACCACGATAATTTTCGCCGGATTGAGGCGGCGCGCAGTGTTCAGCACATGCTGCAACAACGGCAGGCCGGCCAGCCGGTGCAGCACTTTGGGCAGCTCGGAAACCATGCGCGTGCCTTTGCCGGCGGCGAGGATGACGATGTCGAGGGGGAGAGACATATTCGGCGGGAGGTGGGTCTTGTGATGATATTTCAAAATTATACCGAATTATTCGAGGTCGCATTCATGGTAAGCAGAACGTCTGCTTGACCGCATACTGTTTACTGGCGGGGCCTTATACCGCCTCGACCCGCAACCCGGCTCGGGCTGCGGCCTCGCGCTGGCGCGCATCGGCGGAGACGAAAACATCGGATTGCAGGGCCACGGCGCTGCCGATGTGGATGGCGTCCATGCCGCGCAGCACGTTGGTTTCGAGGCTAGCCACCGCCTGCCCCAATACCGCCGGAGTCAGGTCGCAAACGGCGGCATCTTCGATGTCGGCCAGTAACAATGACTTCAGTTGCCGGTATTGCGTGTCGCTGATCCTGGCTTCACGGTGCAGCCGGCAAAAGGCTGAAATAATCTCGGGCAGCGCAATGCCGGACAAACCGATCTCGGTGGCCCGGTCGCACCATTCGAGCACGGCGTCGGTTCCCGCTTCGCTGACATAGCGCTTAACGAAGGCCGATGTGTCAAAAAAAACGCGCATCAGCTTCCTTTTTACAAGCCGGCTTCGCGTTCTTCGAGAATCATGCGGCTGATGGAAACACCATCCAGCACCAGGGGTTGCGCCTTGCGGCGTTTCCAGGAAGGCAGTTCGGCCAATATCGGGACTATGTCGGCGATGGGTTTTCCGTTGCGCAGCACGCGCACCGATTCGCCCGACTCAACGATGTCAAAATACTGCTTGGCGTGGTTGCGCACTTCGGTGAATGTCGCTTGTTTCATCGCAATCTCAATATGTACAGAACGATGTAATTGTAGATGTTCATTCTGGAGGCTGCCAGAACTATTAAAGTCGCTTGGCTCGAATTAATCTGGAATTTATTTTCCCTCTCTCCCAGCCCCTCCCCCGCGTGCGGGGGAGGGGTGCGCGACAGCGCGGGAGAGGGTGTTCTTCACGTTTCTATGGCGAAATGGAATAGCCATCCAGATAGGGCGCAATCAGCGCCATCAAGCGCGCCGTCGCGCCGCGATGCTGTTCGGTGAAGCGCAAACCGGCCTGGGCCATGGCGGTGCGCTGGACGGGGTCTTTCAGTAAAATTCCCAGTTCCCATGTCAGTTCGGCGCCGTCAGCCACCCGTCGCGCCGCGCCGGCTTCGATCGCCAGTTCGGTGGCCTCCGCAAAGTTATAGGTATGCACGCCGATCAATACCGGCTTGCCCAGGCAGGCGGCCTCAATCAGGTTCTGTGCGCCGTAGGGCAGCAGGCTGCCGCCGATGAAGGCGACGTCGCAGGCGGCGTAGTAGGCGAACATCTCGCCCATGCTGTCGCCCAGCACCACCTGGGTTTCCGGGAGGACGGGACGGTTTTCTGAGCGGCGCTGAAAGGGGATGCCGCGTGCGGCCAGCAGTTGCGCCACCGCGTCGAAGCGCTGCGGGTGGCGCGGGACGATCACGGTGAGCAGGCCGGGGATAGTCACGCTGCTCAGGGCGTCGAGCAGCAGCGCTTCTTCGCCGTCGCGGGTGCTGGCGGCGAGGAACAACGGGCGTGTCGCGCCAAAGCCCTGCCTGAACTCGGCACCCAGTTGGAGCAGGGCCGGCGGCGGGGCGATGTCGAATTTCAGGTTGCCCATGATTTCGACGGCGGGCGCACCCAGAGATTCGAGCCGTTGCGCGTCGCCCTCCGTTTGCGCGGCAATTTGCGTCAGACCGGCCAGGGCCGGGCCGGTCAAGGCGGGAACCCGGGCGAATTTTTGCGCCGATTTCTCCGACAGGCGGGCGTTGACCAGCAGCAGCGGCACTTTTGCCGATCTGCATTCGGCGATC
>CALMWM010000506.1 GCA_937873435.1 uncultured Gallionellaceae bacterium | reverse complement strand
AGCGCTTGTCCGAGTCATCAAGGCTAATTACGGTACGAATCATGCAGTCTCCGGTATCACAATTTTGTCTTTATGATATCAGTGATGGGCGGATTGTAAAGAGATGCGAGTAGCCTGAACGGAGGCCGGAATCCGGGGGGGGCTCAAGGGATTGCAATGCGGTCATTGCAAGCACGGTGGAAGGAGGCTGTTACGGTCAGGCGTTCTTGCTCGCGGAGCCGGAATAGTACAAATGCATATTTGAGCGCCCGAAATTTGGAGTAATATTTATAAAGAGAACAACGTCCATATTGAGTATTGCCATGAGCATTTCGCCTCCGTTGGCGTTTATCAACCTTCTGGCCGACCGGAATCTGAATCTGGCGGCCTTGACGTTGCATGTGGGGCCGGGCGAAAGCGATGACCTGCTAGCGCTGGCCGGTCATCAGGATTTTGCAGCTATCGCCGCATTTCCTTGTGTCGTTGAAGCGGATGAGGCAAGCCGCCTATCTCCAGAGTTGCTGCTCTCCCTGCAAAGCGCCGGATGCCTGTTGGCTGCTGGTGAAGATATCCATCGAGCCGATACGGAAGTTACGCCGATACTCCCGCCAACGGCCAAGTGGCTGTCCGGCAACTGGTATCTGGCACCTCCGCTCAAGCCGTCGGGAAACCAGAGCGTTTCGCGGGCAATGGCGTTAAAGTTGATGCAACTGGTTAGCGCCGATGCCGACACTCGCGAGATAGAAGAGATTTTCCGGCGCGACCCGGCGCTTTCCTATTATTTGCTGCGTCTGGTCAACTCCTTGAGCGTGGGAGTCGGCAAGCGGATAAGCAGTTTTGCCCAGGCCATTCTTATCCTCGGGCGCCAGCGGCTGCGGCGCTGGCTCAATATGCTTCTGTTCGCCTCGCGCAAGGATGATCCCCGTTCTGCCATGCTGCTGGCGCGGGCCGCCGTACGTGCGCGTAGTATCGAATTGCTGGCTAAGGCGGTTGGCCTGGATAAATCAGGGCAGGAGCAGGCTTTCATGGCGGGGATGTTTTCTCTACTGGGTGTCCTGTTCGGCTTGTCGTTGGATGAGGTGCTCAAGCCCTTGCAAATCAGCGATGTGCTGATGAAGGCCGTGCTTCACCGCGAAGGCGAGATTGGCCGCCTGCTGCAAGCAGCCGAACTGGCCGAACGCGGAGAAGCCGGAGAACTGGCCGGACTGCTTGCCGGCTTGCCGTTATCGGTAGCCGAATTCAACCGTCTTACCCTTGAGGCGCATCACTGGATGCTGGATGTGATACGCGACAACCAGGGAGGCGATCATGTCCGATAAACGCGTCGAGCAGTGCCTGCTCCTTTGCCGTCGCGCGCGCGGGTTGCAGGGCGATGCGCTTAGCCGGGTTCTGGGTGAGCTGGAAGCGGCCCTGCAGGCGTTCGACGGCGGCCATGATGCATGTCATCAGCCCCCCGTCCAGATACAGGCCCGCGTCCTGGAGCAGCTTCTCGAACCGATCATCACGATGGACATGGCCGGTTATGTGACCGGCTGGAACAGGGGGGCTCAACAGCTGTTCGGTTATTTGCAGGAAGAGGCTATCGGCCAGCATGTCCTGTTCCTTTGCGCGGACGATTCCGACGACAGCGAATTTACCGAGCAATTTCTCGAACAGGGCAATTCCTTGCTGGTGGTCAGGCGCCGCAAGAAGTCCGGCGAGATATTCTGGGCAAATCTTTCGCTGTCGCTGATTCGCGACGAGGACGACGAACCCGCCGGCATGGTGGCGCACCTCTCGGTGATTACCGAGCACCTGTCCGACGAAGACAAACTGCGGCTGCATGCTCGCATCATCGAGGACAGCGATCAGGGCATCCTGATTGTCGACAATGCGGAGCGCATTGTTTCGGTGAACTCCGCCTTTACCCGAATTACCGGCTACACCGCCGCGGAAGCCATCGGCCAGACGCCCGACCTGTTGCGTTCCGGGGTTCACAATGCGGATTTCCGGGCGCAGGTACGCGCGGCCATGACCGGTGCCGGCCCCTGGCAGGGTGAAATCGTCGGCAAGCGCAAGAGCGGGGAACTGTTCCCGCAGTCGGTCTCGATCAGCGTGGTGCGCAAGGACGACGGCAGCATCACCCATGCCTTTTCGATTTTTTCCGACATCAGCGTCATGCGCGCTGCCGAGGACCGCATGACGCAACTGGCGAACTTCGATAGTTTGACCGGATTGCCGAACCGCGCCCAGCTCAATCAACTGGTCGGACAGGCGCTGACCGAGGCGCGTCGCAACGGCAACGATTACGGGGCCTTGCTGGTCATCGACCTCAACCGCTTTACCTCGATCAACGACACGCTAGGACACGATGTCGGCGACGAGTTGTTGCGCCAGGTCGGCCAGCGTTTCCGCCAGACCTTGCGCGAAGAAGACGTGCTCGCCAGGGTCGGCGGCGACGAGTTCGTCGCCGCCCTGCTCAATATCCAGAAACGCGAGCACAGCGGCCTGGTGGCGCAAAAGCTCCTGGATGCGCTCGAAGTCCCGTTCATCATCGAATCCCGAGTCCTGCACATCACGGCCTGCATTGGTATCGCGGTGTATCCCGAAGACGGCCTCGACACCGCATCGTTGCTGCGTTTCGCCGATGTGGCGATGAAGCGAATGCAGCAAGGCGGCGATTCAGGCTACCTGTTCTACAGCCCGGAAATGAACCAGCGGGCGAAAGAACAGATGGAGGTGGAGGACGGCTTGCGGGATGCGCTGACCGGTAACGAACTCCTGTTGTTCTACCAACCCAAGGTCAGCCTGCGCAGCGGGCGCATCGTCGGCGCGGAGGCACTGATCCGCTGGCGCCATCCCGTGAAGGGCATGATCCCGCCGGTCAGTTTCATCCCGGTGGCCGAGGAGACCGGCCTGATTCTCGATATCGGCAGTTGGGTGCTGGAAGAAGCCTGCCGGCAGATCAGGGCGTGGCTGGATGCCGGCATGGAACCGCCGCCCATCGCCGTGAACTTGTCCGCACGCCAGTTCGACCAGCAACTACCGGAGCGGGTGCAAGCTGTCCTCGACCGTCATGGCGTGCCGCCGGAGCGCCTCAAGCTGGAAATTACCGAAAGCCTCCTGGTTCGCGGCCCTGAAAAAGTGATTCCGATCATGAACGAACTTGCAGCGATGGGACTTGCCCTCTCGCTCGACGATTTCGGAACCGGCTATTCCAGCCTCGCCTACTTGAAAAAATTTCCGATCACCACGCTCAAGATCGACCGTTCCTTCGTGATCGGCGTTCCGGGAGATGAAAACGACTGCGCCATCGCCCGTGCCATCGTGACCATGGGACTGCAATTGCGCCAGGAAATCGTCGCCGAGGGGGTCGAGACGACCGAGCAGATGGTATTTTTGCGTGATCTGGGATGCGACCAGCTGCAAGGTTACCTGTTCAGCCCGCCGGTCGAAGCCGAGGTGTTCAAAAGGATGGTTCAGGAAGGGAAGCGTCTCAGCTTATAACTACCTGAGCTGCCGTCATCAAGCGCCGTTTGCTCTGCGGCATCGACCTGTGTAAGCCAACCTTAGCTTTTCCCGCGCCGCCGTCCCTCGAAGTGGACTATCGACCTGACGATCTCGTTGAACGGCAAGTGGTAGCGTTCATCCCAATTAATCATCAAGCTGTTTTAGGTCGCGGTAAAAATTTTCGTGCGGGCCGAAAGTCAGCAGCTTCAAGCTGTCTTCGCCGAGGATACGGTAGGCCAGCAGGCACAGCTGATTCGAGAGGCGAAATTTGTAAACCCGCACGCCGGCCAGGTCGCCGACCTTGGCTTCGCCGATTTCAGGGACGCTGCTCACTGCGCGTACAGCCTCGTCCAGGTCGGTCTTCTGGGTTCGGTGCAGCTTCTTGGTCGCGCGTACGAACGAGGGTGTGACAAGCAAACGCATCAGCTGAACTCGTATTCGCCGACAGCCTCTTCTTGATCGGCAATCAGAATGTCACGGATCATGGTAAAAGGCAGGTCGGGGTTCTCCTCGGCGATCTTGCCAATCTGCGACCAGTATTCGATTTGCTTGGGTACCGAGCGATGCTGGATTTGCGCGTAGCGCTTGGCCTGGTTGACCAAGTCTTCCGAGAGTTTTACGTTGACGGACATGGCAGCCTCCGAATCAAAGGCCCATTATAGCCCCTCAGGTTCCCAAAGGTAACCTTTCAGGAAGGAGTTAAGGCTTTATTCCCCAATCACACCGATCCAACAATTTTTCAGGTCAACGCATAAAGCTGACGTCGTACGTGCCGATCATCAGCCCTTCCCGCGCCGCCGTCCCTCGAAGTGCACTATCGATCTCACGATCTCGCTGAACGGCAGATTTTCGAGGCCGTTGAAATGCTCTTGCGCTTCGGCGACCAGCGTAAAAATGTTGGTGATTTCCGCGGCCTCCTGATTCTCGGGGACCAGCGCGTTGTGCAGGCCGCGCAGGCCGCCGCATTGCACCTTGAGCTCCTTGGCGTGCGGCAGCACGGTGGTGTCGGTCAGGTGCAGCGCGAAGGCGGCGTTGTCGTGCAGCAATGCCAGGAGTTCGCGGCAGGTTTTGCGCGCTTCCGTGGTGGCGCAACCGATTGCCAGGCGTTCGCCGATGCCGATGCGCCGCGAGTTCTGGCAGGCGTGGCGACAGATCACCATTGCCTTCTCGAACGGGCAGTCGTTCTGGTTCAAGGCGTTGTAGGTGCTTTTGTAGGCGTTCTCGTCCATGATTTATCGCGGGCGCTGGTCTATGGAAAACCTAGTAATCGTCGCCGATCATCGGTTCCGGTTCGCGCTCTTCGGTCAGCAGCATTTCGGCCTTGAAGGCGTCGTCGGCGAAGACCACCTTGACGGTGGATTTATCGCCGGGCTGCATCGCCATGCGGTGGCTCTTGGCGAAGGCGCTGGCCTCCTTGAAACCTTCGAAAGCCTGGACTTGTTCGAGTTGCTTGAAGGGCGGGATGATTTTGTAGACGTAATATGGCATGAAATTCTCTCACTCGATGGTTAGGGTTCGCGCCGGCGGAACCGCGTCCCGCCGCCAGTTTGCCGCCGCCCAGCGCCAGAATGCGGGCAGGTCGGCTTCTATTAATTCCTGCGGCACGGCTTGGCCGAGGAAACGCATTACTTGCTGCAATACTAGCACGGGGCGGACTGCCGACACAGCCGGCGCCAGGGTCTGTTTACCGAGTTTTTCGCCCTGCGCATTGACCGCCACCGGGAGGTGCGCATAGTGCGGCACGGGCAGGCCGAGCAGGCGCTGCAAATAGATCTGGCGCGGCGTCGAATCCAGCAGATCGCTGCCGCGCACCACGTGGGTGACGCCCTGCGCGGCGTCGTCCACCACCGTCGCCAGCTGGTAGGCGAACAGCCCGTCGGCGCGGCGGATCACGAAATCGCCGACTTCCTGTGCCAGGCGCTGGCTGACGCGACCCTGAATGGCATCGCTGAATTCGAGCAGCGCCTCCGCCACCCGCAAACGCAGAGCGCGCGGCGTTTTCCCCGGAGCCAGGCCGGCGCGGCAGGTGCCGGGATAAATCGTCGCGCCGTCGCGACCGACCAGCGAATCGGCAATTTCCTTGCGCGTGCAGGCGCAGGGATAGACCGCGCCGAGCTGTTCCAGTTCGGCCAGCGCGGCGCGATAGTGCTCGTTGCGGCGGCTCTGGTGGACGATCTCGCCGTCCCATTCGAAGCCAAACGCCTCCAGGGTGCGCAAAATATCGTCCGCCGCGCCAGGCATGACCCGCGGCAAATCGAGGTCGTCGATACGCACCAGCCATTCGCCGCCGCTGGCGCGAGCGTCGAGATAGCTCCCCAGCGCCGCCGCCAGCGAACCGAAATGCAGCGGACCGGTGGGGGAAGGAGCGAAGCGGCCGCGGTAAGGGAGGGTGGTTTCCATAAAGCGCATTATAAGTAAAAGCAGTTTTTAGTTTTGAGTGTTTAGTGTTGAGTTGATGTATGCGCTTCGCGCCCAATCCAAGTACCGGCGCGCCTTGCGCGGCGACATTAACTAAACACTCAACACTAAA
>CALMWM010000505.1 GCA_937873435.1 uncultured Gallionellaceae bacterium | reverse complement strand
CCGGGTGGACATCCTGGTCGCCACCCCCGGTCGCTTGCTCGACCATGTGCAGCAGAAAACCCTCGACTTGTCGCACATCGAAATCCTGGTGCTGGACGAAGCCGACCGCATGTTGGACATGGGCTTCATCCGCGACATCAAGCGCGTGCTCGCGCTGCTGCCGAAGAAACGCCAGAACCTGCTGTTCTCCGCGACCTTCTCCGACGAGATCAAAACACTGGCCGACAGCCTGCTCGACAATCCCGCGCTGATCGAAGTGGCGCGCCGCAACGCCACCGCCGACACCGTGGCGCAGCGGGTCTATCACGTGGATCGCGAGCGCAAGCGCGAACTGCTCTCCCACCTGATCAAGGAAAACAACTGGCACCAGGTGCTGGTGTTCACCCGCACCAAGCACGGCGCCAACCGGCTGGCCGAACAGCTCACCACGGACGGCATTTCGTCGCTGGCGATCCACGGCAACAAGAGCCAGGCGGCACGGACCCGCGCGCTGGCGGAATTCAAGGACGGCAGCCTGCAAGTGCTGGTCGCCACCGACATCGCCGCGCGCGGTATCGACATCAGCGAATTGCCGCACGTGGTCAATTTCGAACTGCCCAATGTCGCGGAAGACTACGTTCACCGCATCGGCCGCACCGGCCGCGCCGGTTCGGCAGGCGAAGCCCTGTCGCTGGTATGCATCGACGAGAAAAAGCTGCTGTCGGACATCGAACGGCTGATCAAGCGGGAAATCGCCGAGGAAATCGTGCCTGGTTTCGAACCCGATCCGAAGATCAAGGCAGAACCGATCATGAACGGGCGCAATCGCGGCGCCGCACCTGGAGGCGGTCGCGGCGGCCAGCAGCGGGCGCGCGCTCCCGCTGCGCAACCGCGCACTGCGGCAGCGCAACGGCAGCCCAAGGCACCGGGCAACCCGAACAGCAGGTCGGGCGGGGAAGTCAACGGCAATGTCGCTCCCCGGCCGCCTGCCTCGGCACATCGTTCCGGCGGGCGTCACCGCTGATCGCGGGATTTAACGCAGCCTGACTGTCGATTCAGCAATAGAAACGACTGTGGCCGTACCCGGACTTTTCGTCCGGGTACGGCCACAGTCGGTTTTACTTGTTACTTGATCCGCATGTCGTTCTTGACGGATTTCACTCCGCTGACGCCGCGCGCCAGTTCGACTGCCTTGTGTTCAGCGGACTGCGAGCTCACGAAACCGCTCAGTTGAACCACGCCCTTGAAAGTCTCGACGTTGATTTCTGCCGATTTCAGGGAAGGCTCATTGAAAATCGCCGCCTTCACCTTGGCGGTGATGACGCTGTCGTCGACGTACTCGCCGGTGCCTTCCTGCTTTTGCGTGGATGCACAGCCAACGACGGACACCAGTGCAATGGCCAGGAATAATGCGGAAAGATATTTGCTGAGTTGTTTCATGGTTGCTTCTCCTGAGGTGATTAAAATGGGACTTCTCGATTTCAGCTCGCTACCGACCAACTTGCTACTGAAACGCTGGCAATTGCGACATGATTGCCCCCTGTAGCCAGGCATGAACATTTCCAAGTGTCGAAATCCAAAAGCAGCATAGTCGTAAAGCATCGCGCGGTCGGTGCGGTGGCGTACATAGCATGATCCTGGGGAACTGCCGGGCTCATCCTGGTTGATGAGATGGTATTTCCGGTGCGATTGCCGGCAGTGCCTTGATTCAAGGATTGTGCACGATGGTTCCATTGTTGATTTTTACCGAATCGCCAACCCGATAACCCGGTTCGGCGGCAAAGCTGAAGGTTTGTTTCGCGCCGCTTTGCAGCCTAACCAGTACTTCATAGTGATTCGATTTGCGCACGTTGCCTTCGATGGCATGACCCGCATAGGCACCGCCCACCGCGCCGGCCAATTCCGCCGCGGTACGACCGCTGCCGCCGCCGATCTGGCTACCCAGCAAGGCGCCGACGACACCGCC
>CALMWM010000504.1 GCA_937873435.1 uncultured Gallionellaceae bacterium | reverse complement strand
GAAGGGCCGCGCCGGCACCCCGATGGTGCCTTTCATCAAGAACGGCCTGAAGGAAAAGGACATCGACGACATCGTCAGCTACGTGCGCAGCTACGGCAAATCCGCGCGCGCCGAGAGCGCCACCGTGCTGCATACCGACGCTGCGGTACTGGTCGTGGATTCGCCCTACGATATGCCCACCACCATCGAAAATCTCAAGCGCGCGGCGGTTTCCAATAATTATGTCTTCATCCGCGAGCAAACGCTGATGTTCGGGCTGGTGCCGGAAAGCCAGGAAGATACCAAGCAACACATCATCTATTTCTGCAATTTCCACCAGATGAATGAAGCCATCATCACCGACCCGCGCGTCGGCCTGTTCCTGCCGTGCCGCGTCACCGTGGTGGAACGCAACGGCAAGGTGCAGATGATGGCGATGAATCCCAAGCGCCTGAGCGCCATCTTCAACAATTCGGAACTCAACGCGATGTGCGACGAGATGGCCTCGCGCTACCGGACGATATTGGAAGAGGCCGCACTATGAAGCCGTTCTCGCTGCTGATTGCCCTGCTCTTCGCGCTGCTGGCCGTGCCGGCACAGGCCGACCAGTTACTGATCATCCGTGCCCCGCAAGCCTATCCCGAAGCGATGGCCACGCTGCAAAACGCCATCTCGAAGCGCGGCTACAAAATTACCCGGATACAGAATATCGATGTCGGCATCACCAAGACCGGCCACACCATCGACTATTACAAAGTGGTGTTTTACGGCAAGCCGGAAGAAGTCACGCAAATCATCCAGGAACACCCCGAGCTGATCCCCTACCTGCCGCTCAGCATCGTGATCTTCGCCGAAGACACCAATACCGTCGTCGCGACCAACCGCCCCAGTGTGCTCGCCGAGTTTTTCCCCGACCCAGCGCTCAAACCCATGTTCATGCGCTGGGAGGACGATCTGATCAAGATCATGGATGAGGTACGCGCAACCCAGTAACAGGGCGGGTTCGCCGACCGGCGCGATTCGGAAGTCAATCGCCCTTCTTCAGCGCCAATGCCAGTTCATACAAGGCATTCTTCTTTTCCCCGCTGATCTCGACTGCCAGCTTCACCGCCTGTTTCAGCGGCAGTTCCGCCAGCAGGATTTCCAGGATGTGCCGCGCTGCCGCACCGACGCCCTCTTCCTTGACGACTTCCGCGCCGGACACCAGCAGCACAAATTCGCCTTTTTGCTGGTTGGGATCGGCTTCCAGCCAGGCCAGCGCCTCTTCCAGTGCACAGGCATGGATGGTTTCGTAGAGCTTGGTCAGCTCGCGCGCGAAAGTGATGCGCCGCGCGCCGCCCAGCACGGCCTGCAAATCCGCGACGCAGGCGAGGATGCGGTGCGGCGATTCGTAGAACACCAGCAAATGCGGGGTATCCTTGAGCGTTTCCAGTTGGCGGCGGCGTTCCGACCCGCTGTGCGGGAGAAAGCCGTAGAACAGGAAATGCATCTCCGCCAAGCCGGCGGCCGAGAGCGCCGCGATCGCGGCATTCGCGCCGGGCAGCGGCACCGCCTTGAAGCCCGCCGCGCGCACTGCGGCGACCAGATGCGCGCCGGGATCGCTGATCGCCGGCGTACCGGCATCGGAGATCAGCGCAACGCTTTTGCCCTCGCCGAGCAAGGCGACGATCTTGGCACCTGCGTTACGTTCGTTGTGCTCATGCAGCGCCACCAGCCTGGCGGCGATCCCGTAATGATTCAGCAGGCGGCCGCTGTCGCGGGTATCTTCGGCCGCCACCACGTCCACCCCGCGCAACACTTCCAGGGCACGCAGGGTAATATCCCCGAGATTTCCAATCGGGGTGGCAACCACATATAATGTCCCTCCAATTACCTGTTCCGATTCCCGATGCACCGTCTCGCCTCCCTGTTGATTTTGCTGTTGTCGCTATGTGGCGGCAACCTGTATGCCGATGATCTCCCTGTGCCGGGGCCGGCGCAAAAACACATCGCCTTGCTGCTCCCGCTCAAGTCGAATATTTACGGGCGTGCCGCCGATGCTTTCCGGCAAGGTTTCATGACCGCCGCTACCTTTCAGCCCGGCCTGCCCATCGTTTTTTACCCGACCATCGACCAGACCGAGGATGTCCTGCATGTCTACCGCCAGGCGGTTCAAGCCGGCGCCGCACTGGTGGCAGGGCCGCTGACCCGCAACGCGGTGACGACGCTACTCGAAGAACAACTTCCAGTACCCACGCTGGCGCTCAACACCCCGGAATATAACAGCGCCTTGCCGCAAAATCTGTATATCTTCAGCCTCAACATCGAAAGCGAAGCGCGCCAGGTCGCCCGTCTGGCCTTCGGCGAAGGGCATCGCAGCGCACTCACCATCACCGCCACAACGCCGCTAGGCAAGCGCGTGCAGGGCGCATTCATCGACGAATGGCTGAAACTCGGCGGCACCATCGTCGAGCGCTTGAATTTTACCCCGAACCAGAACGGTTATCCGAAATTACGCACCGCCGTTGCCAAAATCGAGGCCGACATGCTATTCCTTGCCGCCGATGCGGAGAAGGCGCGCGCGGTTCGCCCCTACCTCGACAACTCCATCCCGACCTACGCCACCTCGCTGGTCTACGGCGACAACGGCCATGCCGGACGCAATCTCGACCTCAACCAGATTCACTTTGTCGAAATGCCCTGGCTTATCCAGCACGATCATCCAGCAGTCATCACCTACCCGCGCCCGATCACCCCATTGAGCTTGGAACAGGAACGCTTTTACGCATTGGGTATCGATGCTTACCGCATCAGCGTGCAATTGCTGGAACCGACGCCTGACGCCTGGCCACTCGATGGCGTCACCGGGCAAATCGACCTGGATGGACAGCAATTCACCCGCGAACTGACGGCGGCTCAATTCCGCCAGGGCGAGGCAGTTGCCGTCCATGCCACACCTTGACGACGGCGCACGCGCCGAACAACTGGCGGCGGACTTCCTGCAACGGCGCGGCCTGAGCCTGATCGAACGCAACTACCGCTGCCGTGCCGGCGAGATCGACCTGATCCTGCGCGACGGCGCGACCCTGGTTTTCGCCGA